>JAYQEC010000013.1:0-31197 GCA_038138645.1 Porticoccaceae bacterium
AGCTGTTAAAAATTTACCCCTAACATAACTATAAAAAGCACAGTTATACCGTATAATTAAAACAAAGCATTTTTATTTAAGGGCATCATGCAGCGCATCATTTTTCTTTTAGCGATTTCGGTTTTTATCGCCTCGGTAGCATTCTCTAATTCTGAGTCTACTGAACTAGCTGCTATTGAGCCTGAAGCTAAACAAACCAAGTTATTTCGTGAAATCGTTACCGAGCTCGCCTCTACCCACTACGCCACCCTTGAAATTAACAACGATCTTTCTGAGCAATATCTAAATAACTATATAGACCGGCTTGATTCATCAAAGCGATTCTTTTTAGCTTCAGATATTGAGGAGTTTCAACAGTGGCAACATAAACTTGATGATCTAGCCAAACGTGGCGATATCACAGTGGGCTTTTATATTTATAATCGCTTGCGAGATCGTGCCACCACCCGATTACAAAACAGCATTGACCTACTAAACTCAAAATCCTTTAAGTTTGACTTTAGCCTTGATGAATCGATTATTTTGGACGCTGAAAACCGTTTATGGCTTAGCAATGAACAGCAGGCTGATGATTTTTGGCGCAAAGCTATGAAGGATTCAATTATCCGCCTTATTTTAAGCGGCAAAGAACAGCAGGAGGCCCGTGAGTTGCTTATTAAGCGCTATAAAGCGCTGTATAATCAATATGCGCAGCGCAATAGCAAAGATGTTTTTGAGCAATATGTAAATGCTTTTGCATCACTATACGACCCCCACTCTTCCTATTTTACGCCCCGCTCCTCAGAGAATTTTCAAATTAATATGTCGCTTTCTCTTGAAGGTATTGGCGCACAGCTAACCACCGAGGATGAATATACTGAAGTGGTTGATGTAATTACTGGCGGTCCTGCTGATATTCAGGGGATCCTTAAGCCTAAGGATAAAATTGTTGGCGTTGGCCAAGGCGATGAAGATATAGTCGATGTTATCGGCTGGAGAATAGACGATGTAGTTGATCTTATTCGCGGTGAAAAAGGCAGCGTGGTGCGTCTAGAGATTATATCTGGTTCTAGTAGCAATAAAATAATATCCATCGTCAGAGATACGGTTAAGCTCGAGGAAAAATCTGCTCAGAGCGAAATTATCAATATTCAAAATCAGGGGCGTAATTTCAAAATTGGTGTTATTGAGATCCCTACTTTTTATATGGATTTTGAAGCCTACAGAAAACGTGATCCTAATTACAGAAGCACCTCTCGAGATGTACGCAAACTACTTAAAGAGCTAAAAGAACAGGCTGTAGATGGAGTAATACTTGATCTAAGAAACAATGGTGGTGGCTCGCTCTTTGAAGCTACTGCATTAACCGATCTGTTTATAGACTATGGTCCAGTGGTTCAAATACGTGATGCCGATCAAAAAATTCACCGCAGCCAACGCGCCAAGCGCCCTGCCTATTATGATGGGCCACTAATCGTCATGATTAATCGGCTCAGTGCCTCAGCTTCAGAGATCTTTGCCGGTGCTATGCAGGATTATGGACGGGCACTTATCGTAGGCAGCCAAAGTTATGGCAAGGGTACAGTACAAACCATGTCTGAACTCAGTAGCGGGCTTTTAAAATATACTGTGTCCAAGTTTTATCGTGTCTCTGGTGATAGTACTCAACACCGTGGCATTATTCCTGATATTAAACTACCCGCTATGTTTGATGCCGAAGAAATCGGTGAAAGTCATCTTGAGACTGCCCTGCCCTGGGATCAAGTGCACTCGGTACCTTACCAACAATTCACTGGGCTCAATCAACTGATCAAGCCGCTTACCGCAACTCACAAACAGCGAGCCTATAAGGAACATAACTTTGTTAGCCTAGCCGAGCAGCTTAAGCTTAATAAGCAGTGGGATAATCAGGAAAAACTCACTGTAAATCTAGAAAAACGCCGTCTGCGAGATGATCAATTAAATAATTCGTTATTAGCTATCGAAAATACTCGCCGCAAGGCGGCAAATCAAAAGCCATATAAAGATGTCGAGGCATGGGAAGAGGCTCAGGAAGCTGAAGATGAGCTAGATAAAGACGAAAAAACTAAAAAGCCTATCGCCGAATCTGATCCATTTCTTAATGAAGCAGGCTTTATACTTAGCGACCAAATCAAACTGATTAGCCTAGAAGAGCTAACTGCACAGCAATAATAATTACCTATTAATAAAAATAAGACTCAAAATAATGAATGCAAAATTAAAAATAATATCATTTAATGTCAATGGGTTAAGGTCTAGATATGATCAACTTTCTCAAGTTATAAGCGAGCATCAACCTGATATTATTGGCCTCCAAGAGACTAAGGTTTCGGATGAAGAATTCCCCTTTGATACAATAAAGCTACTGGGCTATAAGGCACATATTTACGGTCAAAAAGGTCATTACGGTGTGGCTTTTTTAACCAAAATTGCGCCCTCAAATATTCAATGCGGCTTTCCTAGCGATGATTCTGAAAGTCAACGACGCATGATTCACGGCACATTTGAGGTTAATAGCAAGCAGATACATGTTATTGACTGCTATTTTCCGCAGGGTGAAGGTCGCGCACATCCTACCAAGTTTCCCGCTAAGCGACAGTTTTATGCTGATTTACTGAATTATCTTAATAATCATTTTACTGCAGATGATGCAGTGATTGTTATGGGTGATATGAATGTAGCCTTGCATGATATTGATATAGGTATTAAGCCCGAAAACGCGAAACGCTGGCTCAAAACCGGCAAAAGCGCATTTCTTCCTGAAGAACGTGAATGGCTTCAATCACTTTTGGACTGGGGCTTAGTTGACAGCTACAGAGCTGATAACCCTGAGGATAATACCTATAGTTGGTTTGACTATCGTAGTCGCGGCTTTGAACAAGAGCCAAAACGAGGGCTTCGTATTGACTATATTTTAGCCTCACCCGCAGCTATGGCATTAACAAGTAACACCGGTATTGATCTTGAAGCCAGAGGGCACGCAAAACCCTCTGACCACTGCCCTATTTGGATAGACCTCAACCTCTAGCTAAGATAACTTAGATTCTAATTCCGGCAAGGCAGTAAATAAATCTGCTACAAGACCATAATCGGCGACAGAGAAAATCGGTGCTTCTTCATCTTTATTAATCGCCACAATCACCTTGCTTTCTTTCATACCGGCGAGATGTTGAATGGCACCGGAAATACCCACAGCAATATATAAATCTGGGGCGACGATCTTGCCCGTTTGCCCAACCTGCATATCATTGGGAACAAACTCTGCATCTACAGCGGCTCTCGATGCCCCTACAGCGGCACCTAACTTATCCGCTATGCGGTATAGCAGATCAAAGTTATCACCACTGGCCATACCTCGACCACCAGAAATAACAATATTAGCTGCTGTTAATTCAGGTCGATCAGATTCGGCCAGTTGCTCACTTGCAAACGAAGATATGCCCATATCATTGACTGAATTAATATTTTCGACTGAAGCTGAACCTCCACTAGCCTCAACCGCATCAAAGGCTGTTGCACGCACAGTTATTACCTTTACTGCATCATTGGACTGAACTGTAGCTATCAGGTTGCCAGCATAGATAGGTCGCTTAAAGGTATTTTCCGAAATAACTGCACTAATATCTGAAATAGCCTGAACATCCAATAAGGCTGCTACCCGTGGCAGGATATTTTTCGCCGTTGTGGTAGCCGCTGCTAGGATATGGCTATAGCCCGATGCATTATCAGCAATAAGAGGTGCAATATTTTCAGCAAGAAAATGCTCGCAGGCTGGATGGTCGGCAGCTATCACCTTTGAGATACAGGCAATCTGTGACGCTTGATCAATCACGGTCTGACAGTTACTGCCAGCAACCATCAAATCTATATCACCACCCAATTCTCCAGCCGCAGCTAGGGCGCTTAGTGTCGCTGGATTAATTTGCTGATTATTATGTTCTGCAATCACTAAAATACTCATGAAATCACCTTAGCTTCGTTTTTAAGCTTATCGACGAGTTGCGCTACATCATTTACCTTAATACCCGCTTGACGCTGTGCTGGTGGCTCAACACCTAACAACTGAGTTCTGGGGCTCACATCAACACCTAACTCCTCAGTGCTACGAGTCACCAGGGGTTTTTGTTTGGCTTTCATAATATTGGGCAACGACGCATAGCGTGGCTCATTTAGGCGCAAGTCGGTTGTAATCACTGCTGGGAGTTTTAAATTAAGCGTTTGCAGGCCACCATCAATTTCTCGGGTAACGGCAATATTACCCTCTGCGATATTAACCTCTGAAGCAAAGGTGCCCTGGGCACATCCCAGCATACTGGCGAGCATCTGCCCTGTTTGATTGTTATCGCCATCAATAGCCTGTTTCCCCATCAATACAATATCCGGCTGCTCTTCGTCATAAATAGCCTTGAGACATTTGGCAACACCTAGAGGCTCAACATCTTGATTGGTTTCTACAAGAATCGCTCTATCAGCCCCAAGAGCTAGACAGGTGCGTAACTGCTCCTGAGATTGGGGAGAGCCGATGGTAACGGCAATGATTTCAGTTGCGACACCCTTTTCCTTAAGTCTTACCGCTTCTTCTACAGCAATTTCACAAAAGGGGTTGACCGACATTTTGACATTAGCCAACTCAACATTGGAGTTATCTGAATTTGGTCTAACTTTGACGTTGTAATCAACAACACGTTTTACTGCGACAAGTATTTTCATAAATAATCCATTTTATTAGGGTCTTTAGTACCTGTTTATTTTTAACTTAGTTTGCCCAAGCTTGGCTTATAAATCAAACAGCTAGCCCTGTCATTGCGACCCATCAGTCACATTCAATAAGGCGCTAGGGGTGGAATTGTTTCGTAGTTCCCTGCATGGTGGATAATAAAAATAAAACCCATTAATATAATTTTAAAACACATCTAAGGAGCGTTATTTTGAGTCGAGAATCTATGGCGTATGATGTCGTTATTGTTGGCGCTGGACCTGCAGGTCTTGCTGCTGCCTGTAAAATCAAACAAATTAACCCTAATTACTCAGTTTGTGTTCTTGAGAAGGGCTCTGAAGTTGGCGCGCATATTCTATCAGGCGCTGTATTTGAGCCGACTGCGCTAAATGAGTTGTTTCCCGATTGGCAATCCATGTCAGCTCCTCTTAAGACACCAGTCAGCGATGACCATATTCTCTTATTGCAACAACAGAATCAGATAAGGGTACCGGGAATATTTGCACCAAAAACCATGAAAAATCATGGCAATTATATTATTAGCCTTGGCAATTTTTGTCGTTGGCTAGCATCTCAGGCTGAAAATTTGGGTGTAGAGATATTCCCTGGCTTCTCTGCCGCCGAAATTTTATACGGTGAAAATAACGAGGTGCTGGGCATAGCCACTGGCGATATGGGCCTAAGCAAAACAGGGGAAAAGAAAGATAGCTATATGCAGGGTATGGAATTGCATGCCAAATTCACTCTTTTCGCTGAGGGCTGTCGAGGACATCTTGGTAAGCAACTGATCAATCAATATCAATTGGATAAAGACAAAGATCCTCAACATTATGGCCTTGGAATTAAAGAATTATGGAAAGTACCCGCAGAGCAGCATCAGCCGGGCTTAGTGGTGCATTCTGCCGGCTGGCCACTAAGTGAAACCAATACCCTAGGCGGCGGATTTTTATATCATCTTGAGGACAATCAGGTTGCTGTGGGGCTTATTACCAACCTTTCCTACAGCAACCCTCACCTTAGCCCCTATGATGAGTTTCAACGCTACAAGCAACACCCTAGCATTAGAAAGCACCTAGAAGGCGGTGAGCGGATTACCTATGGCGCTCGAGCCATCACTAAAGGAGGCTTGCAGTCACAACCTAAGATGTCTTTCCCCGGCGGGCTATTAATCGGCGATGATGCTGGCACGCTTAACTTTGCCAAGATCAAGGGCAGTCATACGGCCATGAAGTCGGGTATGGTTGCAGCTGAAACTGTTTGTGATGCGCTTGATCAAGCACAATCAAATACCGATCTAACCGCCTATTCTACAAACTACCAAGCATCATGGGCCTATAAGGAGCTGCATCAGCAACGCAATTTTGGGCCAGCTCAACATAAGTTTGGCTATTTATTAGGATCGGCCTATGCCTTTATAGATATCAATATCTTTAACGGCCTGCTGCCTTGGACATTAAAGGATCCTGTGGCTGATCATGCTAGCATGAAGAAAGCCAGTGAGTGCGACCCTATTAGCTACCCAAAATATGATGGTGTTCTGAGCTTTGATAAGCCCTCTTCAGTATTTTTATCCAATACCAATCATGAGGAAGAGCAACCCTGCCATCTACTCTTAAAAGATGACCAGCTACCTATAGAAAAAAATCTTGCTCTTTATGATGAGGCCGCTCAGCGCTACTGTCCCGCAGGCGTATATGAGATAGTCGATGATGCGCAGTCGGGATCTAGATTTCAAATTAATGCTCAGAACTGCGTGCACTGCAAGACCTGTGATATTAAAGAACCCAGTCAAAATATTAACTGGGTATCTCCGGAAGGTGGCGGCGGGCCCAATTATCCTAATATGTAGAGGTTATTAGTCGGAGTAAAAGCCCAGTGAGAACTCACAACCCATACTTTGTATTAGCTGTTCTTTTTGTCCATCTTTATAAGACCGACTAAAACTCCAGTCCACTAATTGATAATAGGTTGCGCGATTAATTAGCGCCGTTAGATTGTCACGCACCAAAACAAGGGGATAGTTTTGTTTATCAGCAAGGTTTTTTATCTGTAGAGGGTTATGTTGACTCAATACAATGGATTCGCCGGTGCGAGTTTGCAAGCAAATAGCCTGATACCCCTTCCTTGTCTCAACACGAGCAGAAATAACAAAAAGCGGCGCGATTTCAACTTTAATTCGCCATTTCTCATTGGGTGTTACCAAAAAATACTCTGTATCCTCTAGCTTTAATAGTTTAGAAAACAGCTGAACAATTGAGGCGCGTTTTATTTCTACGGATTCATGCAACCAGCGCCCTTCGCGATCAATTTGAATAGCGAGATCACCAGATAACTCTGGATGCCACTGATGAACGGGAGGAAGACTGTCAGCGTATTTTTTAGATTCAGATAGAAGATCAGAAAATAACCTGTCGACCTTTGAATCCATTGATAAAACTACTTTTTTTTCTTTGATGCTGGATCATCTGGGTGATACTGACCACGATTACCCATAGTGATGCCAATATTAGTAATAAATTCCATCAACGGCTCAATATCGGCACGATCATTCCATGTTTTGTTAAAACATAGTTCAACCGCACCCTGTGCCAGTGCCCAGCAGGCAAGATAATGAAAATGGGCAGGAACATCTTCTAGCACACCGCGATCAATTAGCTTAGTGATTAATCCAGACAGTGCATTTTCATTAGATCGTCTAAGCTCATGAAGTTCTTGTATCTGATCGACAACATCACCAGATTCTAGCAAACGATCCTCTAGCTGCTGAATTAGACGATCCAGTCTAGGATTTTCCAGTCTAGCTTCAAAATATGACTTTGCCGCCGCACCGGAATCACCCTCTTCTGCTCGCTTTATACCATCGGTTAAACTTTGCGTTATATTGCGCTCATAATCTAGGATGATTCTTATTAGAATTTCATTTTTGGTTAAAAAATGCTTATAAACTGTGCCTTTTCCAATGGCAGCGCGCAGCGCAATTTTAGATACCGTAATTCGGTCAATACTTTCTTCAAGAAACAGTTCTACTGCAGCATCAATAATTCGTTGCTCACGAGCCAGAAATAACTTCTTCTTTTCTCGTATTCGATCAGCACTGGAATTATTGTTTTGCATGATATTTCTGACTCAACAGCTAGAGACTGAGGTCTCTATTACTGGCACGAATAAATTCACGCTTTAAATCATCAAAGGTTTGTACTGCTGGGAACTGAGGAAATTCATTGATCACGTTATCTGGGGCATGGAATAAGATACCCGCATCAGCTTCGGCCAGCATAGTAGTGTCGTTGTAGGAGTCACCTGCAGCAATGGTGCGATAATACATACTCTTAAAACCAACAATTGCCTGACGCTTGGGATTAGCTTGACGCAATTTATAATCCACCACATTACCATCGCTATCGGTTTCCAACTTATGGCAAAGCAAGGTCGGATATCCTAACTGCTTCATCAAAGGGCTGGCAAATTCATAGAAGGTATCAGATAAAATAACCACCTGAAATCGCTCGCGCAACCAGTCGATAAAATCAGCCGCACCCTCTAGCGGTGAAAGGGTTGCAATCACTTCTTGAATTTCTTTTAAACCAAGACCGTGTTGCTTTAGAAGATCCAAGCGATATTGCATTAGAACATCATAATCTGGTTCATCTCTGGTGGTTTTTTTAAGCTCTTCAATACCGGTTTTTTCTGCAAATGCAATCCATATTTCAGGAACCAATACACCTTCTAAATCTAAACAAGCAATTTCCACAATAACTCCTCAAAACTATCTATGAGCACTCTACTCAAAATATGATTCTCCTGCAATTAGCTAGAGCAGGTAAATTTAATAATATACCGACAATTCAATCTACAGATGTTGTACCGATTAATGATGGTTTTTGATACAATAGCAAACTTGCAATATTCGTCTTCGGAACAGTTTCCGATTTTAATAATTCAGTTAATTAAAGCCTACAGTAACTATGAATGATTCAATTAATATTACAGATATAGAAAGCGAACTCGCCTCAAAAGCACCTCAGCAGATACTACGCCATGCATTAGAAAACCACAATAATATTGCGATTTCTTTTAGTGGTGCCGAGGATGTTGTGCTAATTGATATGGCCCATAAGATACGTTCTGACATTAAAGTATTTTCTCTTGATACAGGCCGTCTTCATGCCGAAACCTATCAATTTATTGATCGAGTAAGAGAGCATTACAACATCGATATTGATATTGTTATGCCGGAAAATACAGCAGTTGAAGCACTGGTTAAGGAAAAAGGCTTATTTAGCTTTTACAAAGATGATCACAAAGAATGCTGTGGTATTCGTAAGATCTCGCCACTACGTCGCCAATTACACACTTTAGATGCTTGGATTACCGGTCAACGTAAAGATCAAAGTCCAGGCACAAGAGCCAATGTGCCCGTTATACAGGATGATAAGTTCTTTGCTAAAGAGGGTGCGACATTAACCAAATACAATCCATTATCGGACTGGACATCACAACAGGTGTGGGACTATATCCGTGCCTTTGAGGTGCCATACAACGATTTGCATGATCGTGGCTTTGTCAGCATTGGCTGTGAACCATGCACGCGCCCTACGGGTCCGGGACAACACGAACGTGAGGGTCGCTGGTGGTGGGAAGAAGCCACGAAGAAAGAATGTGGCCTTCACGCAGTCAATTTAGAGTCTAAGTAACCCCAGTCAATTGTCTATAGCCTAGCAGTTAAAGCTGCTAGGCTATAATACAGGTAGCTCCAGAGTTGAGAAAAACGCTTCTCTGTCTTCACGGCTTGGTAAAGCCATTACAGAATCTATTACATTTCGCGTTAAATGCGGCGCAAAAGCAGTAATAAAATCGTACATATAACCTCTTAAATAAGTCCCCTTTCTAAACCCTATACTGGTGACACTGCTAGCAAATAAATGACCGGCCTCAATAGCCACTAAGTCATTATCAACGTCTGGATCATAGGCCATATGCGCAACTATGCCGATACCTAAGCCCAGCCTTACATAGGTCTTAATTACATCGGCATCTGTAGCAGTAAAGACTACATTAGCCGATAAACCTTGTTCAGCGAATGCTTCATCAAGTTTTGAACGCCCAGTAAAACCAAATACATAGGTAACAATAGAATACTTAGCAACATCAGATAATGAGACGCTATCAAGACTTGCCAATGGATGATCCTTAGGCACTAGAATACATCGGTTCCATCGATAACATGGCATCATAATTAAATCTGAAAATAGCTCCAATGCTTCAGTCGCAATAGCAAAATCCACAGCGCCCTCAGCAGCCTTTTCAGAAATCTGTACGGGCGTACCCTGATGCATATTAAGGCTGACTTTTGGATACTGATTGATAAAGTCTTCAATCACTTTTGGCAGTGCATAGCGGGCTTGCGTATGAGTTGTCGCGATATCTAGGCTACCCGAGGTTGGGCTGTTATGTTCCTGAGTAAGTTGTTTAATTCCTTCGACCTCGCGAAGAATATTACCCGCCACCTCAAGAATTTCCTGACCTATGGGCGTCACTTTGGTTAGGTGCTTACCGCTGCGTGAAAAGATTTCAACCCCCAATTCATCCTCTAGCAATCTTATTTGCTTGCTAATACCAGGTTGCGAGGTATAGAGACTTGCGGCAGTAGCTGAAACATTTAGATTATGATTTGCTACTTCCCATATATAACGAAGCTGTTGTAATTTCATAAAAAACTCCAAAGAATTCGATAAACCAAAGTCTTATTCAATTAAGCTATAAAACTATATAATTTTATTCTTTCTGTGAATAGATGCCAATTGTTAAAGTAGCCAGCATCTTGAATGAGTCATTATTTTTATGATCGAATTTATATACTTTATCGGGGCTGGAGCACTGGTTGGGCTTGCCGTTGGACTAACAGGTGTCGGTGGCGGCTCGCTTATGACGCCCTTTTTAATTCTGTTCGGGTTTCCTTACCATGTGGCAATTGGTACTGATCTTTTGTATGCCGCTATAACCAAAGCCGGTGGCATGGTGACTCATGCTCGCCAAAAAACTATTGAATGGCGAATTATGGGCTTGCTAGCTCTTGGAAGTATTCCTGCTTCCTTGCTGACTACACATTTTTTAAGCCGAGTATTTACAGACTCCTCTGGCTATCAATCTATTCTCACTCATAGCCTGGGTATTATGTTGGTTTTAACTTCTATTGTTATTATTTTTCGCGGTAGATTAAAGAACAATGAAGCCACCGCTGTCGCTGAAAAAAGAAAGTATTCTGATATTATTGTTGTTGTCGCTGGATTATTTTTAGGGGTATTTGTTACCCTTTCCTCAGTAGGAGCTGGTGCCTTTGGTGCCGCTGTTTTGATGCTTCTCTACCCTTACCTGAAAACCATTAGAATTGTGGGTACCGATATTGCCCATGCAGTACCGCTTACCCTTATTGCTGGATTAGGCCATTTTATTGTGTTGGGAAATGTTGACTTGGTTCTTTTAGTTAGCCTACTTATAGGCTCTTTACCTGCTATACATTTTGGCACAAAGCTGGCAAAGCGCATGCCAAGTGATCTATTACAAACTGCTATCGCATTAATTTTACTGGGCTTGGGTATTAACTTTATTGTTAGCTAGCTATCTGCGGATTCGTTGGCAACACCATGGGGAACATGACCAGTAGCAACATGCTCACTAGCCGATGTGCAATGAACCTGCTGATCATCGAAAAACACATCAGCAGCGAATGATTTGAGAAAATCGCCTTTGCTAAGCCCACCCAAAAATAAGCTTTCATCGATTCGCACATTCCAATCACGCAGAGTACGAACAACACGCTCATGTGCTGGCGCCGCCCGGGCTGTAACAAGGGCTGTTCGAATCGGACATTCTTCACTAGGAAATTCTGACTGCAAACCCTGAAGGGCCACTAGAAAGTTTTTAAAAGGACCTGGGTCCATAGGCTGATGCGCTGCATTTTTTTCATTTTCTGTAAATGCATCTAAACCCTGCTCTTTAAAAATACGCTCTGACGCATCGCTAAATAATACCGCATCACCATCAAATGCAAATCTTAACTCGTCTGAATCTTTAGTGGCACTTTGAGAAGGCAGCAAGGTAGCTGCCGCCATTCCGTTATTGAGGGCATTTCGAACATCAGCCGCATTAGTCGATAAGAATAAATGGCAAGCGAATGCTGAAACGTAGCGATAAGGGCTATCACCACCTGAAAATGCTGCTCGGGTTATTTTTAAACCATGGTGTTCTATGGAATTAAATACACGCAAACCTGTATCTGCAGAGTTTCTTGATAATAAAACTATCTCCACCTTGGGCTCGCCACCCAACTTTTCATTAATTCTGAGTAATTTTGAAGCCAGAGGAAAGGCTTCACCCGGCTCTAAAATATCGTCTTCATGCTGACGCTGATACTCCGCATAGGCTTCTACACCCTGCTTTTCATATATCTCATGGGATTCACGCATATCAAATAATGCGGTCGAGGAGATAGCAATAACTAATTTTGGTGACGACTGAGGCATTCTAATTAACCATTATCCACAGCTGTTTTAGTTGTTGACGATTGATAATACTGCTGGGTTAATTTAAAGACTACAGGTGAGAGAAGCAGCAAAGCAATCAAATTGGGAATTGCCATCATGCCATTTAATGCATCTGACATTTTCCAAACTAAACCAAGACTCATTTGAGTACCAAGAAAAATACCGATCACCCAGAGCACTCTAAAGGGTAAAACCACCTTGGGGCCCAATAAAAATTGAGCACAGCGTTCGCCATAATAGCTCCAACCCAACATGGTAGTAAAAGCAAATAACGCAATACAGAGCGATAGGATATCACCGCCAAAAGGCAATGATGAATCAAATACTTGAAGCGTCATAGCAGCGCCTTGAAGCTCTGAATTCCAGACATCGGTCACAACCAAAACCAGTCCAGTCATAGTGCAAATAATCAGAGTATCGATAAAGGTACCCAGCATTGCAATTGTGCCCTGCCTTACTGGGCTATTAGTCTCTGCTGCTGCATGGGCAATAGGTGCCGAGCCAAGCCCTGATTCATTGGAAAAGATACCTCGAGAAACACCCATGCGAAGCGCTAACATCACAGTGGCACCCGCAAAACCACCGGTCGCTGCCGTACCGTTAAATGCACTATCAACAATAAATACCAATGCTGAAGGTATTTCAGATAAATTTAACAATAAGATAAGCAAAGTAGAAACTAAGTAAATCACCGTCATTAAGGGCACCAATTTACCTGCCACCTGAGCTATACGTTGGATACCACCGAGCAAAACTAAAGCCACCAAAAAGGCCATCACCAATCCACTGGCAACGGTGGGTATTTGAAAATTATTAAACAGCACTTGAGAAACGGTATTGGACTGAACCGTATTAGCAAGACCGAAACCGGCAAGCGCACCAAATAGTGCAAATAAGAAGGCTAATGGCTTCCAACGGTTACCCAATCCATTTTTAATATAGTACATAGGACCGCCGACTTTCTTACCCGACGCATCAGTTTCACGATAATTAACCGCTAAAACCGCCTCAGCATACTTGGTTGCCATGCCCACCAAAGCGGTACACCACATCCAAAATAAAGCCCCTGGCCCGCCTATACCTATAGCAGTAGCAACACCCGCAATATTACCAGTACCCACCGTAGAAGATAGCGCAGTCATCAAAGCATTAAACGGGCTAATTTCACCCTCACCACTGCCCTTACGTCCCTTTAAAAGCTGCTTAAAGGCATAGGGAATACGAGTAATAGTCATACCGCGTAAACCAATGGTTAGAAAAATACCGGTACCCAATAATAGGGTCAGCATAATTGGACCCCACACCAAGCCGTTAATGGTATCTATAGCCTGCTCAAACACTGACATGATTAATTACCCCGAATTTATAATTGATAACATCGATATCGATTAAATTGATTAAATACTATTTTAGGTATAAATGAAAACCAAAAAAAATGCCCCTATACAAATACAGGGGCATTTAATGGATTCCAATTTAATAAAACTGAAATAAAAGACCGATAATTAGATAGCCTTAATTGTTCCTTTTGGTAAAACTGCATGCACAGCCACTTTTTGGAACTTAAGCTCTTGGCCATTACCTGCTTCAAGAATCATATATTCAGATTCTAATTTAATGATTTTGCCCAACATGCCGCTGGTTAGAACCACTTCATCACCTTTAGCTAGTGAACCAATTAGATTGTTGTGTTCTTTTTGACGCTTTTGCTGTGGTCGTATCATTATGAAATACATAAAGATAAATAAGCCACCAAACATAATAAAAGTGAAAAGCGGACTTGGTTCTGCCTGTGCTGCAGCATCTGCGTAAGCTTTTGAAGCAAATAACATAATAAACTTCCTATACTGATTTAATTAATATGACTAGTTGCTTTAAAGATTAGATTTTATCCAATCTAAAACATCTTGATCATGAGTTTTTGTTTTAACTTTTTCCATAACCATAACGATTTCACCCTGTTTATCAATCACGAAAGTTGAGCGTAAAACACCCATATACTCACGACCCATAAACTTTTTAAGACCCCAGGCGCCAAAGGCTTCAGTCACTGCATGGTCTTCATCCGATAACAGATCAAAATTAAGTTCTTGCTTATCCTCAAACTTAACTAATCGATCTACGGAATCTGGGCTAACCGCTAATACAACCGTATCAAGAGCTGCGAATTCATTTTTAGCATCGCGAATACCACAGGCCTGAACGGTACAGCCCGGTGTCATTGCCTTTGGGTAAAAATAAACAACCACATTCTTTTTGCCTAAATAGTCAGCTGTCGAAATAGTTTTTCCTCGCTGATTCAGAAGACTTAAAGATGGTGCCTGTGTTCCAACCTGTGCAAATGCCAAAATAAATTCCTCTCGTTATAGTCTAACTTACCACTTTAGCTACGTTAGAGCTATGGTAAAAGATGGGCAACGCCCTCTTTCTCTTCATTGAGTTCATTTTCAGTTGCAGACATCTTTTCACGAGAAAAGTCATTGATCTCCAACCCTTGAACAATTTTCCAATCACCATCCTGACAGGTGCATGGGAAAGAATAAATCAAACCCTCAGTGATACCGTAACTACCATCACTGTATACACCCATACTAACCCAATCGTTAGCATCAGTTCCAAGCGCCCAAGAATTCATATGAGCAATGGCAGCATTGGCAGCGGATGCAGCACTAGATGCGCCACGTGCCTTAATAATAGCAGCACCACGCTGTTGTACAGTGGGGATAAATTGATCTTCATACCACTGTTGATCAACTAGATCGATAGCGGTTTCGCCATCAACAAGAGAATGATGTAAATCAGGATACTGTGTCGCAGAGTGATTACCCCAAATAGTCATTTGCTTAACATCATTAATCGTTTTACCTGCCTTTTCGGCAATTTGACTCATAGCGCGATTATGATCCAAACGAGTCATTGCAGTAAATTGACGAGGATTAATATCAGGTGCATTGCGCTGTGCAATTAAGGCATTCGTATTAGCAGGATTACCCACAACTAATACTTTGATATTTGGGTTAGCATGATCATTAATGGCTTTACCCTGAACTGAGAAGATTGCCGCATTGGCTTCTAATAAGTCTTTACGCTCCATACCAGGACCACGCGGACGTGCGCCAACAAGTAATGCATAGTCTGCATCTTTAAAGGCTACCTCAGCCTGATCTGTACATACAACACCGGCAAGCAGAGGAAATGCACAGTCTTCGAGTTCCATAGCAACGCCCTTTAGGGCTTCTAGGGCTGGGGTAATTTCAAGCATTTGTAAAATAACAGGTTGATTAGGGCCTAACATCTCGCCAGCAGCAATTCGAAATAATAGGGAATAACTAATCTGTCCTGCAGCACCAGTAACGGTGACGCGAACGGGTGAAGTCACGGCATATCTCCAAAATTTGTTTGTCTTAAATGAAGCTAAAAAGCAGGTTTTTAACAGCGCGGTATTATAGTGTTACCAGCACAAAAGCACCATAGTAACTCAGCTTTAGATGGTGCTTTTGCTAAAATAGGCTCTTAGGCGCACAGCTTTGTATAAACAGCCTTCATTTCTGTATAAAGATCATCTTTAAAGCTAACCGAGGAAGTATCTAATGTAGCCACAATCTCAACTAAATGTTCATTGTCCTCTTTACCACCCCATTGCTTGTGGTAACTGCCATCCTGATAGCCATGATCCTGTCTAAAGAAATTCAAAACATTTTTACCTACATAGGCTATGTAAAGTTGATCAAATTGCATATTGATCCCCTTGACCAGCCCTACAAAGCCATTAATATCAAAGTCCTTGGTAACCAAGGTATTGGCAGTAAAGGCCTCGAGATTTAATGCAAAATCCCCTGATGCATCAATGTCATTAAACGCTTTGGCAACAGATTCACAAATTTCATCTTGTGAATGATCTTTGAGCAGCAATAAGCTAAGACCAAAATGCCAAATATCCACTAACTCAAGGGCTATCTGATTGATATCGGGTTGTTGTTTTTTCCACCATTTCCAGCCGTGATGATCGAGTAATTCAGCACATTCAATCCAAATAGCTCGATACCATTCAAAGTTCTGTTCTCGCCAGTCCTTATTCACTTTGGAATTCATACTGTCCTGTAGCTCTAACATTGTTGCAATCTGTTGTTTCATGTTTAGTCCTTAAGCGCGAACAAAACCGTTCGCATTTTTTTCATTACCAATCGTTGTATTTGGTCCGTGCCCAGTAACTACGACCGCATCATCATCTAGAGTATAAATTCTATCTTTTATTGAGGTAATAATCTGCTCAAAATCGCCGCCCGGCAGGTCAGTTCTTCCTATACTGCCCAAAAACAGAGTATCACCAGCAATCAAGGTTTTATATTGCTCAAACCAAAAACTCACCGAACCTGGTGTATGGCCAGGTGTATGAATAGCTACGCCTCCGCAGCAATCAAGTGCTTGATCATCTTTCAAATATTGATCAGGCTCAGGTAAGGATACACTAGGCACACCAAACATAGCACATTGTTGCTCGACCATATCCCATAGAAACTGATCTGATTCATGTAAATAAATGGGTGCACCTGTAGCCTTTTTTATCTCACCTGCAGCAAGAATATGATCTAGGTGAGCATGCGTATGAATAATCGCCGTTACCTTAAGATTAAGCTTATTGATCATGGCCATAATTTGATCAGCATCACCACCGGGATCAATCACCAGAGCACGTCCCGAGAGCTTATCGCCTATTATCGAACAATTACACTGCAGTGGTCCTACAGGAAAAGTTTTTATGACAAATTGAGATGTATTTTCTGGCTTTTCAGACATACTGTATCTCTCGATATTAATTATTAATTTGAAAAAGTTTACAGAAGTTATTAGTTGTCGCTTCAGCTAAAGCCTCGATACTGATATTTTTGATATCGGCAATGCATTGCGCCACCTCATAAACATACTGCGGTTCGTTTTGCTTGCCCCGATAAGGCATAGGAGCAAGCCATGGAGAATCTGTTTCAACCAGCATTCTATCCAAAGGAATTTTTTTAACTACCTCGCGCAAATCACCGGCATTTTTGAAGGTAACGATGCCTGAAAATGAAATATAAAAACCGACATCCATTGCTGCTTTTGCCATCTCCCAGGTTTCAGTAAAACAGTGAAGAACGCCGGCTGAATCTGAAGCATATTGATTAAGCAGCTTTATCGTTTCTTCGCGTGCTTCACGCGTATGAACAATCACCGGTTTATCAGTTTGTTTTGACGCCACAAGATGATTAATAAAGCTCTGGTGTTGCCAATCGTATGACTCAGCACTGTAGTGGTTGTCTAATCCTGTCTCGCCAATAGCAACAACTTTAGTGTTTTGCGCTAGATCGACTAACTGTTCAACTGAAGGCATAGGCTGCTGTTCATCTTGCAGAGGATGCACACCAACTGATGAATAGATATGAGAATAGTTTGCCGTTATTTCCGTTAAAGCTTTGGAGCTTTCCAGATCAACTGCAACCGTTAACATCTGGGAAACGCCGCGCGCTTGTGCATCGGCAATAACCGCCTCCAAACCACCCTCTCTATCCGATAGTTTTAAACGGTCTAAATGACAATGTGAGTCAACCAGCATGCTATACCCTTAGTTATTGTTGCTTTTGAAAAATTTGCGTCCATTCTATAAATAACTCTTCCCAAAGTAACTGAGTATTTAATGTAGAACTGGCCAAAAGCCAAGATCTTGCAGTCATTAACTTATCAGTAAAATTAAACAGTGCCGGATTGGGATGGTTTTGTAATTCCCCAATCATTAAGCGATGAACATAACCCAGCATCCAAGTAATAACGTCCTCAGGATGATATTTCTGACAGGCTTGGGCAGCAGCTAGTGGAGTTTCTACTGACTGACGAAGTTTATCGAGCAAACTTTCAACATGCTTAAGGTTTTCTAGACCACCCGACTGAATATACTCTAATGCTAAAAGAGGCTGACCATTGGCAATGGTCAGTACTTCATTTAAATCAATTTCTGCTTGAGTATTATTATCTGACAACCAATTTAGCGCTATGTGATGAGACGGTGGCTGCAATGATTCAATCTGACAGCGACTGCGCACGGTAGTTGGTACTCGACTAAGGCGATGGGCAACTAAAATCATTAGGGTATTGGCCTCTGGCTCTTCAAGGCTTTTTAGCAAAGCATTTGAAGCGGCAATATTCATTGACTCAGCTGGCGCTATCACAACTACTTTCCAACCGCCCTGCTGAGCGGTTTTAGCAACCTCAGCACAGAGCTTGCGAATTTGATCAATTTTTATGGGTTTACCCTGCTCTTCCGGCTGAACTTCAAAATAGTCAGGGTGAGTTCCTGCACTGATTAAAGAGCACGCCTTACACTTACCACAGGGATTTCCATTATCAACATTTTGGCATAGCAATCGATAAGCCATCGCCTGAGCCAATACCTCAGCGCCTATACCCTCAATAGCATTAATCATTAAGGCATGCGGTAATCGCTGCTCTGCAATTCGTTGATTAAATAGGGACCAAAAATCCACGTGCCATGGCAGGGGTAAATAGGCTGATGATTGCACGCTATATTGCCTTTGTTTGCTGTTGCCAAAATTGCTCTAATACATTGGCAATCTGCTTCTGAACCTCTTTTAAACTCAGCGAGGCATCAATTACCCGATATCGTTGCGGTTGGTCGGCCGCCATCGTCAAATAGGCAGTGCGAACTCGGTTAAAGAAATCCGTCTGTTCTAACTCAAAACGATCAGGTTCGCTTCTTTGCCCTGCGCGCTCAAGACCCTGTTCCACTGGAATATCTAAAATCAATGTTAGGTCTGGGCGCATTTCACCTTGAACCATTGTTTCAAGGCTCGCAATTAAATCATTACCCATTTCTCGACCCGCGCCCTGATAGGCGTAGGTAGCGTCAGTAAATCGATCACAGAGCACCCATTTACCCGCTGCAAGCTGTGGCTCAATCAATTGATCTATATGCTGAGCTCTTCCAGCGAACATCATAAGCAATTCTGCTTTACTACAGACAGCTTCATCTCGATTAGACAAAAGCACCTGTCTTATTTCCTCAGCTAAGGGCGTACCACCGGGTTCACGAGTATTAACAAAAGGGATCGATTGATGGGTTAACCACTGCTTAATAAACTCAATATTAGTGGTTTTACCTACACCCTCAGTCCCCTCTATGGTTATAAACTTACCTCTCATAAACGCTTAGCTCTTTTTTCTCGATTATTGTGGTGCAGACTGATAGTCCGATGCCCGTTTTTCAATTTGGTAATATCGTACCGCCTTTACGTGTTCAGCGATAGTCTCAGAAAACTGATGACTACCATCACCTCGGGCAACAAAATATAAACTTTTACCCTTAAGCGGATTAAGCGCTGCATTAATAGCCGCTGCTCCTGGCATTGCAATCGGCGTTGGCGGTAAACCATTTATACGGTATGTGTTGTAGGGGGTAAATTGCAAAAGATCTTTTTTACGTATATCACCATCGTATTTATCACCCAAACCATAGATAACCGTTGGATCTGTCTGAAGACGCATTCCCTGCTCCAGACGTCTAACAAAAACGCCTGCAATGGCACTCCGCTCATCAGCCCGACCCGTTTCTTTCTCGATAATCGAAGCCATAATTAAAGCTTCATAGGCTGACTTATAGGGCAGTCCCTGTTTCTTTTTCTCCCAGGCAGTCGCTAACTCAAGCTGCATGCGACTATAAGCTTGGCCTAGGATAACAGCTACCCTATCCTGTTTTGTAAAGCGATAGGTATCAGGATAAAACCAACCCTCTGGATAAGTAAGCTCAATACCTGCCTCTTCAAGTATTTGCGCGCTGGTTTTATCTGCCAAATAAGCAAACTGCTCATAAGTCGCCAAATGGTTGATCCATTGATTAAATGTCCAACCCTCAGGAAAAGTAATACTGCGACTAAAGACCAATCCTTGTGAAAGCTTATGTAAAAGTGTTAAGGCGGTGTCATCTGCGGTCAACTCATATTCACCCGCTTTAATATTCTGCTGTTGTGAAATTCGCGCCCATAAAATTAAGAGTTTTGGGTACTCAATAATAGTTTGATTAGCAAGATAACGGCTAACCTGATTGAGATTACTACCCTTTGACACTTCAAAAGTATAGTTATCGGTTTTTTTAGAATCAAAATAGTTAAGTGGCCGATCCAATAAATAAAATGAAGTGGTTACAAGCAAACTCAGCGTTATAATCATTAACGCAATAAAGCTTAGGAAAAGATTGAGAAAGCGCTTGCTCATTGATAGTGAGGGTATAATTCCATTAGTTTTTCACACAGCATAAGGCTTTGATGATCTGAGGGCAAAGCTAATAGTTGTTTATCCGTTGCACTAGACACAGAATTCACCCTTAGAATGCCTTTAACCGAGTTACATAGAAGGATCTGCTGTGACATAAGAAGTTCATCTAGCGTTAAACTAGCCTCGGAAACACTGAGATCACAAGCAGGAAAAATCCTATCAATTAATAGTCCACGCATGACTCCTGAAACACCAGACTGATCTAAATTTGGAGTAATCCACTCACCCTCTTTAGTTTTGACAAAAATATTTGCTGAGGTAGCTTCGACAACATCACCATTGACTGAAAGCATTATCCCGTCTGCATATTTATTATGAGACCACTCACTTCTTGCTATTACCTGGTCGAGCCGATTTAGGTGCTTGATACCGGCCAACGTTGAACCATTGCCGATAAAATGTTCGCACAGCCTTACATCAACGCCCTGTTTACGATGTTTAGCTGTGTCCTCTGGAAGTGGGTTATAACTAAATATTAGACTAGGAATTATGGTGTCCGGCATTTTATAGCCGCGACCACCACTACCCGCAGTAACCATAATTTTTATAACGCCATCGGTTATAGACTGATCTGACAATGCTTCTAGAAATAAATTAAGATAATGTTGAACATCACCAGACTGCAAACTAATGCCCAACAAGTGGCTATCAGGTATAAGCCGTAAAAGATGTCTATCTATTAATGGAAGTGCTGACTGACTAAAAAGAATAGTTTCGAATAGCCCATGCCCATAGGCAAGTCCGCGATCTTCAGTAAGATTAACAGTCTGACTTCCCACAGAGTGGGAGTTGCCGTTAATAGTAAAAAGAATATTAGGTGACGTCATAACTCAATTTTTAGACCAAAGATAAGTATTATGACAAATATTGCGCCCATAAAAAAACCGCCCCCAGTTGGGAGCGGTTTTCGTATTCGGAATTAACCGTTGGCTTGGATGTAATCTACTGCATCCTTAACTGTAGCGATCTTCTCGGCATCTTCATCCGGAATCTCGGCATCAAATTCCTCTTCAAGGGCCATGATCAACTCAACGGTATCCAATGAATCCGCCCCTAGGTCTTCTACAAAAGATGAAGTTGACTGGATATCTTCTTCTTTAACGCCAAGTTGTTCAGCAACCATTTTAATTACGCGTTCTTCAATGTTACTCATCGTTGTATCTCTCCTATCAAGGAATCAAAAGTCTTATATATAAAATTAAGATTATTTCTTAATTTCGTAAATCATTATGTTCAGGGCGGGCATTTTACCTCACAAATATTAAAATACTAGTGCACAAAACAAAAAAAATTACTTTTTGGACCTGTTTGGTCACTATCCCATGTACATTCCGCCATTAACATGGATGGTTTCACCCGTAATATAGCCTGCAGAATCACTCACTAAGAAGCTGACAACTGAAGCAATTTCGTTAGGATCACCCAATCGACCCAAAGGAACTTGACTAAGCATAGTCTCTTTATGAGCCTCTGGCAGATCTTTTGTCATATCTGTAGCAATAAAACCAGGAGCAACAGTATTAACCGTAATACCTCTGGAACCAATTTCTTTAGCTAGTGAGCGTGCAAAGCCTGCCACACCAGCCTTTGTCGCAGAATAATTACTTTGACCCGCATTACCCATAGAACCAACAACTGAACTAATATTAACAATGCGACCCCAGCGTGCTCTTGTCATTGGCTTTAGACAGGCTTTAGAAAGTCGGAAAATTGAAGAAAGGTTAGTGTCAATAACATCAAACCATTCATCGTCTTTCATGCGCAGCAATAGATTATCTTTAGTGATACCAGCATTATTAATCAGCACTGTTGGCGCGCCAAACTTCTCGCCTACCTGCTCCAATAAATCACTTATTGATTGGCTATCAGTAACATTAAGTACCATTCCAGCACCGTTAATACCTTGATCTTTAAAACGCTGATCAATTTTTGCCGCACCAGATTCCGATGTAGCTGTGCCAATTACAGTGTAACCTTGGCTTCCAAGCTGATCGGAAATAGCTGCGCCAATACCGCGGCTAGCGCCAGTAACAAGGCATACTTTACTTTCTGTTGTCATAAATGACTCCTTAATGACTAATTAGTTTCTAACGCAGCAGTAAAATCCGCTACGCTATCAGTGGCTAAAGAGGTTATCTCTCGATCAATACGCTTTGTCAGACCACTTAATACTTTACCTGGACCACATTCTATCAAGGTTGTGGCACCATTGTTTTTTAATTGATTAACACAGTCAACCCATTTAACTGGACTATAAATTTGCTCGAGCATTAGTGCCTTGATTGTTTCAGGGTCTGTCTCTGTTTGAGCATGAACATTATGAACCACAGGAACCTGTGGCGCGCTAAAGTTAACTGTATTTACCAGATCAGCCAAATTATCCGCAGCAGGCTTCATTAATGAGGTATGAAATGGAGCACTCACTGGCAGTGGTAATGCTCGCTTAGCCCCCGCTGCCTTACAACTTTCCATTGCAGCCTCAACGGCAGCATTTGAGCCAGCAATCACCACCTGCCCTGGCGCATTAAAATTAACGGCATCAACAACACCTAGCGATTGAGCATTGGCACAGGCCTCAAGAATTGCCTTATCATCAAGACCAATAATCGCTGCCATTGCACCCTCACCTACTGGCACTGCTTGCTGCATATACTGACCGCGCGCTCTAACAATATTTAACCCATCTGCAAAATCAACGACACCAGAACAAACCAAGGCTGACCATTCACCAAGACTATGACCTGCCATTTGGCTAGGTATAGCACCATTTTTCTCATTCCATAGTCGCCATATAGCCACACTGGAGGCAAGTAGAATCGGCTGTGTACGCTCAGTAAGGTTTATCGCTTCCTGCTCACCCTTTTGAATAAGCTCCCACATATTGTAGCCCAATACATCCGACGCCTGATCAAAAGTTTCCTTAATCAAAGAATACTGTTCGGCTAACTCTGAAAGCATGCCTATTTTTTGGGAACCCTGACCGGGAAAAACAAATGCTAAGTTACTCATAAATAAAAATTCTCTAAATAATTAAAATTTTAATGATTATATTTTTCTAGTATGGGGGCTAAAGTCTTGGGCAACTGATGACGTGCAGCATTAATACCTCTGTTTAACGCAGCAGAGAAACCTTCAATATCAGCAGCTCCATGACTTTTTACCACAACGCCATTAACACCCAACAAGTAAGCTCCATTAAATAATGAAGGCTGTAAGGATGAATTAAATCCTGAGGAAAGCATTCTTGAAAAGAATCTTAAGAAACTTGATTGAAGTCCATTTGTAGGTGACTGAGAAAACTGCTGGCTAAGTTGTTTCGCCACACCCTCGCCTACTTTAAGAGCTATATTGCCACTAAATCCATCGCAAACAATAACATCAGCTTCGCCTAGGAATATACCATCTCCTTCTACAAAACCCTGATAATTTAGCGATTCATCATCCTTAAGCAACTGCGAAACTGCTTGCACCAATTTATTGCCCTTGCCTGATTCAGAGCCGACATTAAGTAAGCGCACCGTTGGGTTTTCTATCTCAAGAGCTAACTCTGCAGTTAAAGCACCCAAAAGAGCGAACTGATGTAGCTGATCAGCGCTACAATCTACATTAGCACCCAGATCAAGCATTAGTTTATTACCCTCTGCAGTAGGAATCTCAGCACAGATGGCAGGACGAGATATCCCTGGAAGCATACCTAAATAGAGTAAGCTTAGAGCCATTAGGGCTCCGGTATTACCGGCACTTACACAGGCTTGGGAGTGACCAAGGGCAACAGAATTAAGCGCAAGCCCCATGGATGAATCCTGTTTGGAGCGCAGTGCTGAAGAGGGTTTTTCATCGCAATTAACCACTGAATCACAGTGATGTATATCGACTCTTGCGTGAATATCAGATGGAAAAGAGCTATCAATCAAAGGTTGAAGGATAGCACTATCACCGAAGACAGAAGCTCTTACATCCAATTGCGAGGCAAGAACTTGCTTGAGGGCCTCCATAGTGACTTCAGGACCGAAGTCGCCACCCATGGCATCTATGGAGATCTTTACTTCCATGGTCATAAGACCGAAGAATTATTCAGCGTCAGTTTCAACCACTTTGCGACCACGATAAAAACCATCGGCAGTCACATTGTGACGAAGATGCTTTTCACCACTGGTAGCATCTGTAGATACAGTTGCTGAAGTAAGCGCATCATGAGAACGACGCATACCACGTCTTGAACGAGTTTTTCGACTTTTTTGAACAGCCATGGGGTACTCTCCTTATCAATTAAACAGCGTTTATTGCTTTAGCTGCTTTAAAATACTAAAGGGACTGTCAGAGACAGCCTCCTCTTCATTGGTACTCGCCTTTGAATCAAAGGCACTACCTGTACATTTATCTGGGTCGTGATAGCTAACAATTGGCAACGCCAGTAACAACTCATCTTCTATCGCGACAGCTAGGTCAGCTATTTTATCAACTACAATCCAAGGCTCATAGTCGGGTGAAACATTGGCTATATGATCTTCAGACCACACAACCTGTAATGCAATAGCTGCCTTTATCTCAATACTCACCGGATCCAAACAACGCTGACAGATAACATCAACGGACATTGTTGCCTCACCCTTAACAAGAGGTTGCCTAGACTCATCGTTAAAAAACTGTAAAGTTGCACTTAATGCACTATTCACAGCTTCAACTGATGCGCTTAGCCTTGGAAGATCTTTGGCAGAGAATTCACCTTCTAAGGTGATTCCTTGCAACGCTAATTTCCGAGGATCTATTTGAGTCGGCAGAGACATAGTTTTCGACGGTATTAAGTTAGGCGCGCATAATAGGGTTAAGACTGTGAATAGTCAAAGAAATTTGCTTAAAATAGCACCTTCAACACTAATTAATGGGGCGAGAAAATAACTTATGGGCGAACAATTGATACTTGCCTCCTCATCTAAGTACAAAAAATCCTTACTTGAACGTCTATCTTTGCCTTTTTTATGCGTTTCAGCAAATATTGATGAGACTCCTCAACAGGATGAGGAACCCAAGCAATTAGTTAAGCGTCTTGCTGAGCAAAAGGCACTCGCAATAGCATCGAAACACCCAGGATCCCTGATTATTGGTGCCGATCAAGTTGGCGAAGTTAATGGCAAAATTTTAGAAAAACCTGGAAACTTTGAAAACGCTTACAGACAACTTAAGTACCAATCAGGAAAAAGTGTTTATTTTCACTGCGGAGTTACACTGGCAAAGCAACAATCTGACGGAACAATCATTAAGACAACCGAGTTAAGCACCACAGAGGTTATTTTTCGTCAACTTTCCGATAAGGAAATTACAATTTATCTGCAAAAAGATAAACCTTTTGACTGTGCTGGGAGCTTTAAATCGGAAAGCTTGGGCATCAGTTTATTTGAACAAATCAATAGTAATGATCCAACCTGTTTAATTGGACTGCCGCTGATACTTGTTCGCAAGATGCTAAGCAACAAAGAAATAAATGCTTAGCAAATGGAATTAAATAAACATCATAACTTATTGTTTTAAATGTATTCTTTTAGCTCAGAAAAACAATCTATACAGGCGATAGGATTAAACTTAACCAATCTATCTTTAGCATGAGCGCCATAGCTTACTGCAAGTCTTGGCATATTAATTCGCTGCGCCATATCCAAATCAAACTCAGTATCACCCACCATTAACGCTTCATCAGGAGCTAAATCAAACCGCTCAAGCAATTCTTCCAACATTAGAGGATCGGGTTTTGATGCTGTTTCGTCTGCACATCGAGAATCATCAAATAGCTCTTCAATATTAGACGCAACAAATGCTCTATTGAGGCCAGCACGGCTTTTACCTGTAGCAACAGCAATCAAATAGCCAGATTGCTTAAGATCGGCTAAAACCTCAAGCACATGAGGAAAGAAATCCGTTGGGCCCGCATTTTTTTGGCGGTAATACGCAGAGTAACTTTGTACAACACCAGCAACCACCTGATCATCAGCATTTGGAAATAAGAACGATACAGCCTCTTTAAGCCCCAAGCCAATGATATTTGACGCTTCAGCAAAGCTAGGAACAGCAAGGCCCTGCTGTTTAGCGGCATATTGAATACAGGTCGAAATGGTAGTAACAGAATCGCATAATGTACCATCCCAATCGAAAATTATTAGTTTATATTTGTGATTCATATAATTTAGTCTAGCTTATCCAGAATAGTTTGCAGGTCGCTGGGTAGAGGAGATTCAATTTTCATCCATTCACTGGATATTGGATGCTTAAACTCCAAACAGCTGGCGTGCAGGAAAAGACGCTTTAATCCATAGCTACGAACGAGCTGATTAAATTCCTGATCGCCATACTTGGGGTCCCCTGCTATCGACTGATCAGAAAATTGGCAATGAACGCGAATCTGATGCGTTCTCCCCGTCTCTAAGCGAATATCCATCAATGAGGCTTCTTTGTACAGCTTAGCGATAGAAAAATGTGTCACAGACGCCTTTCCTTCTCCATCGACCCTAACTACACGCTCACCAGAGGCCAATGTATTCTTCTTGAGCGGTGCATTAATTGTAGACTTACCCTTAGGCCACTTACCCTTTACCAAGGCTTGATAAGATTTTTTGATATGATTTCGCTGAATTTGTTGCTGCAGATTTACCAGAGCGGATCGACTTTTGGCTAGCATTAGACAGCCCGAGGTATCACGATCCAAACGATGAACGAGCTCTAAAAATTTCGCTTCAGGACGATCGGCACGAAGCCCCTCGATAACGCCAAAAGAAACGCCACTACCGCCATGAACCGCCATTCCACTGGGTTTATCTATAACAATTAGACCGTCGTCCTCGAATATAATACATTCATTGAGACGCGCCCGCATTTGACGGCCTGGCTTATTTTGAGAAGTACTCTCTGAAACTCTAATGGGTGCAATACGAATCACATCACCCGCAGCAAGGCGCGTATCCGCTTTAACCCGCCCCTTGTTAACCCGAACCTCACCTTTTCGTAATAAACGATAGATATGGGACTTAGGAACGCCTTTGAGCAGTCTAATTAAGAAATTATCTAATCGCTGGCCCGCATACTCAGCATCGACATCATGATAGGTCACGGAGCTAAAAGGATTGTTGTTATCAGAATTTTGCAATGGTTTGACTTTTCTTGAGGATTTAAAGGCAAATTATACCGCCACTTACTGCATAATTCATAAATAAACTAACAAACCCAAACAAACATCAACGCCAAGGCAGAAAAAATGCCCTAAAACTCGCTTTTCAGTCCAATATATTAAGGATTCGTTGAAGATGCGCCCTATCATTGCTAATATAACGAAGATTTCAGTGCTTTTAAGCTATTAAATGGCTAAGCCTCTGAAAGATTAACGTAAATTTAAGAAAGAATTATTGTTGTTTGCCACTCTGCTGGGAGACAACCTAAATACAAGCTGATAAAGCTCAGCTGGTTACAAAGAGATTTAAAACATCGGAAAACGACGCCAATAAGAAGCGATAAAGCTTAGGCAGTCACCAAAGATGTTTAAAAAAATGGTTTAGACTTGAGCTAATATTTGTTTAAGCAAAAACCTTACAGGTCGGCTTCTAGCCGTAATATGGTATAAGTTTATCTTATTAAGATAGAACTCAATAAAGCGCTGTTTACAGTAAATACAGCAGCTTTGAGTACAGCACCAACAAGTGCTTGATGTCCTGCCATAGGCGCTACAGCCCTTTTAAGCCCGTTCAGAGGCTTATCCTCTCTTATCACCCAGCCGTTGCTATATCGCTTTAATTAATTAAGGTGTTTATATGAAACGTATGCTAATTAACGCATCTCATACTGAGGAAATGCGTGTTGCAATGGTCGATGGTCAACGACTTTACGACCTAGATATTGAAAACAGAACCAGAGAACAAAAAAAATCGAATATCTACAAGGGCAAAATAACCCGTGTAGAACCCAGTCTTGAAGCAGCCTTTGTCGACTATGGCGCAGAGCGTCACGGCTTTCTTCCCCTTAAAGAAATCTCAAGAGAATATTTTAAAAAGAATACTTCTGATGGCGGACGAGTTCGCATTGTTGATGCAGTCAAAGAAGGTCAAGAAGTATTAGTTCAGGTAGAAAAAGAAGAGCGAGGGCAAAAAGGTGCAGCGCTTACAACTTTTATAAGCTTAGCCGGCCGCTATTTAGTCCTAATGCCAAACAATCCCCGTGCTGGTGGTATCTCTAGACGCATTGAAGGTGATGATCGTGCAGAGTTACGAGAAGCCATGCGAACCTTAACTATACCTGAGGGTATGGGCGCTATTGTAAGAACAGCTGGTATTGGTCGCGCCGCACAAGAACTTCAATGGGATTTGGATTATCTATTACAGCTATGGGGAACCATTACCGAAGAAGCCAAAAATAGAAAAGCGCCGCATTTCTTATTCCAGGAAAGTAATGTCATTGTTCGCGCTATACGTGATTACCTTCGCCAAGATGTTGGCGAGGTTATTGTTGATAACGAGGACGCTTACGCATTAGCCGCAGCATTTATCGGCACGGTAATGCCTGACTTTAAGAGTAAGATTAAATATTATCAGGACGAAATCCCGCTATTTAATCGCTATCAGATTGAAAATCAGATTCAAACGGCTTTTGAGCGTGAAGTATCACTACCCTCTGGCGGCTCCATAGTTATCGATATAACAGAGGCAATGGTCTCTATTGATATTAACTCGTCGCGTGCGACAAAAGGCGGTGATATCGAAGAAACAGCTTATACCATTAACCTTGAGGCAGCAGAAGAGATTGCTCGTCAATTGCGACTTCGTGATGTCGGCGGACTGATTGTTATCGACTTTATCGATATGTTAAACAACCGCCATCAAAAAGCCATCGAAAATAAAATGCGTGAAGCTCTAGAAATTGATCGCGCTAGAGTTCAGGTGGGTCGAATCTCTCGCTTTGGACTTATGGAGATGTCGCGTCAACGATTGCGACCATCGCTTGAAGAAACCATGTCTAAAGTCTGCCCGCGCTGTAATGGTCAGGGCACTATTCGTGGCACCAGATCACTGGCACTTTCTATTCTTAGACTGGTTGAAGAAGAAGCTCAGAAAGAATATAGCCGAGAAATAAGGGCTATTGTGCCAATTTCTGTAGCAACCTTCTTGCTCAATGAAAAACGTAGTGAAATCACCAGTATTGAATCTAGAAACAATATAAAGATCACTGTGTTACCTAATTCAGAAATGCAAACCCCAAATTTTGAGGTGGTTAGAATTCGTACACAGGACGAAGATGACTCAGATTTCAGCTATAAAATGGCCCATGAACTAAGCAAGCCAGATCTGTCTATTGAAACCGAAGGCAATCAGTCAGTGCAAACCATACCAACACCTGCAGTTAAGACGATTGTCCCCAACGTCCCTGCCCCACAGGTAGAGGTCACCAAAAAGCCAGTAGGCCTTGTTCAGCGCCTATGGAATAGCATGTTTGGTGATAGTGAGGAAGAGAAAGAGAAAACGACCAAAAAGCAATCTCGCCCTAACAACAGACGCGGTTCACAACAACGACGCGGCAAGCAAAATAATCAACGTCGCAATAATGACAATAAGTCACGTCGTGGTGGTGATAGAAATTCTCAGGGGAAATCTGAGAACGCAAACAATAAAGATAGCCGCAATGAACAACGCCAGAACGATAATCGCTCTAAAAAGCGTAATCAGCGCAATGATCAGGTTAAAAAGGACAGTAATAACAAATCTGCAAATACTGCTGAGAACACAGACAATAACCAAAACGACAATGGCTTAAAACGTCGCCCCGACGATCGTAAGCGTGGACCTCGTCGACGCAGACGTCGTCAGGATGTTCCTCAAGAGCTAATCGAAAACAAAACTGATCAACAAGTAGCTGATACTGCAACTCCTGAAGCGGAAGTTAAGCCAGCAGAGGAAAAAGCACCAAATACTGCATCTACTGAAGAAGCAAAGCCTAAAACGGCTGCAAAACGTCGTAGACGACCTGCTACTGCTAAAACTGACGAGGTTGCGTCAACTGATAGCTTGCCAGAAGTAAAGACTGAAGATAGTCAACCAAGCGCTGATAATGTTTCTTCTGAAACCACTGATACAGAAGCTAAGCCTAAGCCTAAACGCAAACGTCGAGCTACCAAGCCAAAACAAACCACCGAAGTGGAAGAAAATAGCTCTGAGAAAATAACTGCGGAAGTAAAAGCTGAGGCAGAGGCGGATGTTGAAGCCAAACCTAAGGCAAAAGCTAAGCCTAAAGCAAAAGCTAAGGCAAAACCAAAAGCTAAAGCAAAAGCAAAGCCAAAAGCCAAAGCAGAGCCAAAAGCCGAGGCATCAGAGGATAAATCTGAACAACCTGCCCCATCGGCAGATAAGCCAGCTGTTAAACGGGCTAGTAATGACCCAAGGAAGAAGCCTAAAGCAACAACCAAGGTAGAAATTAGCTCAGAAGGTCGCACATCAAAAAAAGGCGCGCCAACAACATCAAATGAGCCCCTTGAAGTAAAAGCTAAGACCGAAACGGTCGCGCGAGCATCCAATGATCCGCGCCAAAAACGCAAAGCTGAAGAAAAAGCACAAGAAATTGCACCAGAATAGCAATTCTAGCTTGTCA
>JAYQEC010000014.1:0-30536 GCA_038138645.1 Porticoccaceae bacterium
GCTTCACGAGCAGTTAGGCTACCCAGTACGTTGCGTGTAGAGTCGGTAAGGTTCGATTTAGTGGCTTCGTCTACCGGCAAGGCAATGGTGGTATCTTCGATTAAATCACCAATATTTGCATCTTCATCTTCACCAATGGGTGTTTCCATTGAGATAGGCTCTTTTGCAATCTTAAGCACTTTGCGAATTTTATCTTCGGGCATTTCCATGCGTTCTGCTAATTCTTCTGGCGTCGCTTCACGACCCATTTCTTGTAGCATTTGGCGGGAAATACGGTTTAATTTGTTAATAGTCTCAATCATATGCACTGGGATACGAATCGTTCTTGCTTGGTCGGCAATTGAGCGAGTGATCGCCTGACGGATCCACCAGGTAGCATAGGTTGAGAACTTGTAACCGCGACGGTATTCAAACTTATCGACCGCTTTCATTAGGCCGATATTACCTTCTTGAATAAGATCGAGGAACTGTAGACCGCGGTTGGTATATTTTTTGGCAATAGAGATTACTAGTCGCAAGTTTGCTTCTACCATCTCTTTTTTCGCACGACGAGCCATAGCTTCACCCATGGTTACGCGGCGATTAATATCTTTAATCTGGGCGATGCTCAGCTGACTTTCAGTTTCAACCTGTGCCAGTTTGCGCTGACATCTTACAATTTCTTGCTCTTGATTTTTTAGACCATTTGACCAGTCTGCATTACTCTCAATAAGCTGGCTTACCCATTCCATATTGGTTTCATTGGTGGGGAAGCTTTTGATAAATTCTTTGCGCGGCATTTTTGCGTAGCGTAAGCAAAGGCGCATAATGGCGCGCTCTTCAATACGAATTCTATCCACAGCATTCTTGACCATAGCGATCAATGGGTCGAATTGACGTGGTGTTAGCTTAAGGTATTTAAAGACTTCGGAAAGTTGCTCTAGGTTTTCTTTAGAGGCTTTTCCGTCACGACCGTAGCGTGCTATACATTTTTCTGTTTTGATTAGCTGCGCTCTAATTTCTTCAAATCGCTGATTTGCTTCTTCTGGATCTAGACCGCCTTCGTTGTCTTCTTCTTCCTCACTTTCCTCATCAACTGTTTCACCGTTGGCAACTCTTTCTGCTTCAGCGGCTTCAGCTGCTTGCTGTTGAGCAAGTGCTGAGGGCACATGCTCCATTGGATTGAGGTAACCACTAATCAAGTCAGTTAGCTTGCGTTCGCCCGCTAACACCTGATCCCATTCTGCAATAACTGCAGCAACAGTAGACGGCCAGTCAGATACGGCTGACATTAGCTCGCGAGTACCTTCTTCAATGCGCTTGGCGATTTCAATTTCGCCTTCTCTGGTAAGAAGCTCCACAGAGCCCATTTCACGCATGTACATCCGGACTGGGTCGGTTGTTCTATGCTGTTCAGATTCAACAGAGGCTAGGGCGGCGGCAGCTTCAGCAGCAGCAACTTCATCTGGAGTATTAACCCCTGAAATCATAAGGAGAGATTCAGCATCAGGCGCAGTTTCAAAAACAGTGATGCCCATATCATTAATCATTTGAATGATATCTTCTACCTGTTCTGGATCTGCAATACCCTCAGGCAAGTGATCGTTAACCTCGGCGTATGTCAGGTAGCCCTGCTCACGGCCTTTGGCAATAAGATCTTTAATTCCGGATTGCTGACTTTTTAAGTTATCGCTCATAGTTTTTAGTACTGTTGTTTTATGCGCTTGAAAAGCGCGCAATTATATCGAAAAATTTTTCCAATGTCGCAGTAATTTTAGTATTTACAGCAGATATTGCCTTTTTTTATCGTTGCGCTAATAAACGCTGTTTAATTTGTTCTTTCAATACCGCAGATTTTTCATCTGCAGGTAGCTCTAATCTTAACCTATGTAATTGTTTTATCTGGCTTTCGTTGAGCTTTTCTTCGCCTAGCAAATGAGTAGCTTTTTCATTGGCAGGTAACTGATAAAAAGCCTCCTTTAGTACATGTGACAAGGCGTCGCAAAATTCCTGATTATCATCCCTTCCAGTGCCTGATGGAGGGTGATAGAGCTCGCTGGCAGCAAGATCTTGAAGAATCTGAGTTTCCTGTGAGCCACTGTATGTTCCGTGCCAATAGGCAAATATATGGGACGGTTTGTATTGTGGATTACTTTGCACCACATTTAATAATTTTAAAAATAGCTGAGTATCACTGTCTGATGAGGAATCTAGCAGTTTAGTGCTATCAACATGTTCAGCGAGCTGAGGGTGATTAATCAGCAGGGCAGTCAGGTGTTTTATGGGGGTAAGACGAATTTTTGATGTTTTTTCAATCGGGCTAAGTTCAGACACTCCATAGTCATCCTCGGCTGGAACCGGCGCTGGTTCCCAATTTTGTGGTGATGACTCCTCGTTGTAGGTTGGGCTCGGCTCAATAGGTTGGCTAGCTTTAGTAGCATGGCTTCCGACATAGGTTTTAAGGTCATCAACAGCAATGCTGGTTTTTCTTGAAAGCTCTTCAAGCATAAGTTGCTTAAATACACCTGCAGGTATTTGATTGATTTTAGGAGCGATTAATTTGCTAAGTTTGGCTTTGCCTTCGCCGGTCTCTATATCAATGCCCTCAGCCATCTCTTCGAATAAAAATTCGGAAAGTGGTGTGGCATTTTGAATTTGAGTTTGAAATTTTTCAGCGCCAAGATTTCGCACCATAGTATCTGGATCTTCGCCCTCGGGAAGGAATAAAAATTTTGCGGTAACCCCGTCGCGCATTTCTGGTAGTGCGATATCAAGAGAGCGAGATGCCGCGCGTCTTCCGGCACTATCGCCATCAAAGCAGAAAACAATCTCGCTCGTGTATCTAAATAACTTTTGTAGATGATTTTCAGTTAGGGCCGTCCCCAACGTAGCAACGGCATTGTGAATGCCAAACTGTGCCAGAGCAATCACATCCATATAGCCCTCAACCATTAATAGGTAGGGTATTTCTTTAAGAGCTTGGCGCGCCTCATAGAGTCCGTAGAGCTCTCGACCTTTGTGAAATATTGGGGTTTCTGGCGAGTTGAGATACTTGGGTGTACTGTCGTCTAAAACGCGCCCGCCAAAGCCCAGTGTGCGACCACGCTGATCGCGTATTGGGAACATAATACGATGCCTAAAACGATCGTATTGTTTTTTTTCTTCAGGTTTGACCACTAGCATACCTGAGTCTGCGAGTAGTTTTACTTTTTCCTCACTAGTGCCCGCGACTTTTAGGAGGTTATCCCACCCCTGTGGCGCATACCCAATACCAAATTGGGCTGCAATTTTACCAGTTAATCCGCGCCCTTTTAGGTATTCAACTGCGGGTTTTGCCTCTGCGGAGCGCAACTTTTGTCGATAAAAATTATCAGCCTCAGTGACTACAGAATAAAGGTCATCTCGATGCTGTTTAGCCTTCGGGTTGGCTACCGCTTCTCTGGGAATTTCCATACCGACATTTTTAGCCAGCAATTCTACTGCGGGTAGAAAATCGATACGATCAAATTCCATAATAAAGCTAAGGGCATTGCCACCCGCGCCACAGCCAAAGCAGTAGTAAAATTGTTTATCTTGGGCAACAGTAAAGGAGGGGCTTTTTTCCTCGTGAAAAGGGCAACAGGCTTTATGACTTTTGCCCGTTTTTTTAAGCGGAACACGACTGTTCACCACGTCGACAATATCGACGCGGTCTAAAAGATCATCTATAAACGTTTGTGGAATTAAACCCGCCATATACCCAGTCTAAGCAATAAAATTGATATGCTAATTAAGGATACAGTGTAACGGGTTATTTAAGGAAATAAATAGCCTTTATTATGCGAGCGCTTTTTTTACAGCACCGCTTACAACGCCAGCATCTGCACGGCCTTGAATCTGTGGTTTTAAAATACCCATTACTTTACCCATATCGCGCATGGATTCTGCGCCGGTAGAGGTGATTGCTTGCTGAATTAGGGCGTCAATTTCATCTTCAGTCAGTGCTGTGGGTAGAAAATCTTGAATAACCGCAATTTCAGCCACTTCTACAGCAGCCAATTCTGCGCGACCCGCGGCCTCGTATTGAGCAATAGAATCACGACGCTGTTTGACCATTTTATCCATGATGGCGATCAGTCTTTGATCGTCAACATCGATGCGCTCATCAACTTCAATGCGCTTAACCTCCGCTTGAATCAATCGAATAGCACCTAATCGAGCTTTTTCTTTGGCTCGCATAGCGTCTTTCATCGCAGTGTGGATCTGTTCTTTTAGACTCATTGAGTACACCTTTGAATAAAATTATCTTATTAGCATCGATAGCTAGAAACACAAAAAGCGCCTCAAGGCGCTCTTTGCTAAATATTTTGCTCTAAACTTCGCAGGTAGCGAGTGTTTAGTACAACCGTTGGAACTTGCGAGACTCGCGAGACACTTTTTTAAGATTTCTCTTAACCGCTGCTGCGCCTTTACGCTTACGCTCCCAGGTTGGCTTCTCATAAAATTCTTTAGAGCGAACCTTGGCTAAAATTCCTGCTTTTTCACATGAACGCTTGAAACGTCTTAGGGCGACGTCAAACGGCTCATTTTCTTTAATACGCACACTTGGCATTGATGCATAATCCTGTTGTAGTAATTAAAATCCAGATGAACTTTCTGCTCTCTGGTATTAAGGGCGCGTAGTCTATACATTTCCCCTTATTGATGCAAAATCTTTTTATCAATTCCTGCTTTTTTGGGTGGTTATTCACTGTATTTTAGTCAAAAAACTGGGTTAAAAGCATAATTTTGTCCTCTGTGATTAGTTTTTACGGCGTAAATCATAGCAATTGGGTTCACAGAAACTAGCTTAGAGGTTAAAGTTGCAGGCCAAACATTGAGGCCAAATAAAAAAATGCTTGTACTAGGAATTGAAACATCATGCGATGAAACTGGCTTTGCTATTTATGATAGCGAACAGGGTCTTCTCGCCCATTGTTTATATTCCCAAGTAGCCTTACATGCAGACTATGGTGGCGTTGTTCCTGAATTGGCCTCTCGTGACCATGTGCGAAAGATTCTGCCTATGTTTGATCAGGTGCTAGCCAAGGCTGGAGTGACTAAGCAGGCCCTTGACGGTATTGCTTATACTGCAGGCCCAGGATTGATGGGAGCTCTTATGGTTGGTGGCTCCATGGCAACTGCTTTGGGCTTTACTCTCGATATCCCGGTGGTCGGTGTACATCATATGGAAGGTCATTTATTGGCACCTATGTTGGAGGATAAACCTCCGCAGTTTCCGTTTGTTGCTCTATTGGTTTCGGGTGGACATACCCAGTTAGTTTCCGTTAAGGGTATTGGTGACTATCAGCTTTTGGGGGAATCTCTTGATGATGCCGCTGGCGAGGCTTTTGATAAAACGGCGAAAATGTTGGATTTGGATTATCCCGGCGGACCTGTGTTAGCCCAAATGGCCGAGAGTGGCGAGTACAGTCGTTTTGATTTCCCAAGACCCATGACGGATAAACCGGGGTTAGATTTTAGTTTTTCTGGTCTTAAAACTCATACTAGAAACCTGATTGAAAGTCACCGTGGTTCAGATGTATTGCCCGATCAGCAGACCATTTATGATATCTGTGCAGGTTTTCAAGAGGCGGTGGTTGATACTCTGACTGTTAAATGTAAGCGCGCATTAAAGCAAACCGAAATGAATCGTCTGGTAATTGCTGGTGGCGTTTCTGCTAATAAGCGCCTACGTCAAAAATTAGAGACTGAACTAAGTCAGTTTGGCGCTCAGGTTTTCTATGCACGTCATGAGTTCTGCACTGATAATGGTGCTATGATCGCTTATGCGGGTTGTCAGCGGTTACTAGCGGGTGAACGCAGTGAATTGGCACTATCAGTCACACCTCGCTGGCCTTTGCAGAGCCTTTCTTCAATTAATGGAGCAAACTAATGGATATTGTTTATATAAGAGATTTGCGCATTGAGACTATTATTGGCATCTATGACTGGGAGCGCGAAGTTAAGCAAACAGTGAGTCTAGATCTTGAGATGGCGCATGATATTAAAAAAGCGGGTGAAACCGACGATATTCAATATGCATTAAATTATAAATCGATTGCCAAACGCTTAATTGCTTTTATTGAGAAAAGTGAGTTTTTACTGGTTGAGCGAATGGCAGAAGAAGTTGCTGCTATTGTTATGAACGAATTTTCTGTTCCTTGGTTGCGATTGCGGGTAAGCAAGCCCGGTGCTTTACGCGGCTCAAAAGATGTAGGAATCCTGTTGGAGCGTGGAGAAAAACCCGCTGGAGTTCCTATTTAATGGCACTGGTATACCTTAGCTTGGGCAGTAATATTGATCGAGAACAGCATATTTGTTCGGCTCTTGACGCACTCTCAGATACTTTTGGTGAATTAGAAATTTCAACTGTGTTTGAATCCATTGCTGTTGGGTTTGAGGGTGATAGTTTCTACAATCTGGTTGTGGGTATCCAAGCCAGCCAGTCTGTGGGTGAAATTACCAAAATCCTCAAGCATATTGAGGACTGTAATGGGCGCGATCGTAGTGCTCCTAAATTTGGTCCGCGTAGTTTAGATATCGATATTTTGACGGTTGATGATTTGGCGGGTGAGATTGACGGTGTTCGATTGCCTAGAAACGAAGTGTTAAAAAATGCTTTTGTGCTTCAGCCATTGGCAGAGTTAGCTCCGCAAATGCTTCATCCAGAAACCCAAAAAACTATGGCTGAGCACTGGCAAGCATTTGATAAAGAAAGTCAAAGATTATGGCCAGTAGATTTTCACTGGCAACCCAGCAACTAAAGGCTGGTTGAGCTACCGCCATCTACGGCAATAGTTTGCCCTGTAATGTAGGTGGCATCAACGGCAAGAAAAAACACCGTATCTGCTATATCCGACTCGCTACCTAGGCGTCCCATTGGGACATTGCTTAGCACAGCCTGTTGTTTTTCAAGATCATCTTCTTCATGTTCTGGCCACAGTATGGCTCCGGGAGCGACTGAGTTAACCCTCACCTGTGGGGCAAGTTCTAATGCCAGAGTTTTAGTCATAGCAATATTGCCCGCTTTGGCGATGGTATAGATAGGGTGATTAGCCAGCGCCTGACGAGCATGCATATCTGAAATATTGACCACAGATCCCGAATATTTTTTTAGCAAAGGGCTTAGTTTTTGGGTGAGAAAGAAAGGTCCTCGCAGATTGCTGCCCACCAAATCATCCCATTGATTTTGGTCGCAATCCTCCAGAGGTGTTGGATAAAAACTGGAAGCATTATTGACCAGAACATCCAATCTACCCAGATTATTAATTAATTGGCTGATTTTCTCGATACCCGAGTTATCAGCAAGATTTGCTTGAACCATTAAGCAACTGTCAGCATCCTTTTGGTTAAGTGACTCACATAACTTATCAGCATCCACAGCAGAATGATTGTAATGAATAACCACCAAATAGTTGGCCTGATGAAATAGATGGGCAATATTGGCGCCAATTCGACGAGCGGCACCAGTAATTAAAACAATCTTTTCGCGCTTGCTAGGCTTGGCCATAGAATTACTTTCCGTAATGAGTTTTAAAGTCTGTTAATTGCTTAATTTGACGTTGATTAAGTTGTTTGCCAATTTCTGCCCCGGTTACGCCTTGCGAGACAAGGTCAGAGATATCGACTTGACTAACCGCATCAAGTGCGGCAAGCAGATAATCCTTAGAGGGGTACGCAGCATCTTCAAATCCAGCTCTTCCTCTAATATCTGCCTCGCAGCACGTTAAGAAGTCGACCAGTTTTTCTGAGGCTCGGATTGCACCTAGGCTCTGAAATAGTTTCAGTAGGGTGGAGGGCTTTAGCTCAAACGCTTTGTGAGACTGTAAGTGAAATTCAGTGACCGCCATTGCTAACTGGCGATGTTTGTTAGGCACTGCTAATCGATCACAGAGGGTTTTAACCAGTGGCAGTCCACGTTTTTCATGACCCGAATGGCTTGGCAGAACATTTTCAGGTGTAATGGCTTTACCCACATCATGAACGAGCACTGCAAACCGAATCGCTTCACAATCAGAAAGCTTTGTTGAGGCCTCGAGTGCCATCAAGGTGTGAATACCCGTATCTATTTCAGGGTGAAAATCAGCACGTTGTGGAACACCAAATAGCGCATCAACTTCTGGCAAAAGTACTTGCAGGGCATTGCATTCTTTAAGTACCTGAATAAATACCTGTGGCGATTGTTCTGTAAGAGCGCGACTGGTTTCTTTCCACACCCTTTCAGCGACCAAAAATTCCATTTCACCATTTGCGACGATGGTTTTCATTAGATCCATAGTTTCTGGCGCTACAGTAAAGCCAAGATGGGCATAACGCGCAGCAAATCGAGCAACCCTTAGCACTCGTAATGGGTCTTCAGTAAAAGCCTCGGAAACATGGCGTAATAGTTTTTCTTCAAGATCTTGTTGTCCACCAAAGGGATCAATAATTTGACCTGCATCATCCTGTGCCATGGCATTGATAGTAAGATCGCGTCGAATTAAATCCTCTTCGAGACTAACTTCCGTTGAGGTGTAAAACTCAAAGCCTTTATAGCCATGTCCTGATTTTCTTTCAGTTCTTGCCAGTGCATATTCTTCCCCTGTTTTTGGGTGAATAAAGACTGGAAAATCCTGACCTACAGGCTTATACCCCAGATCAGTCATTTGCTCTGGAGTAGCGCCAACCACCACCCAGTCTTTCTCACTAGTGGGATAGTTGATCAAGCTGTCGCGAACTGCACCGCCAACTAAATATATCTGCATCTCGATCTCTCAATTTTTATGCATTGTAGATCGCCTCGGGTTTCATCTCAAACCAATAGGGTTCCTAGGCGATTTTTTTAAAACCTAGGGCGTTGGGAAACCTATGGCGCAAATAAAATACCTGTCAGTAAATTATTAGATTATTAGTAACAGAATAAAAATTATTCTCTGTGATCTTCTAATCTTAATTAAGCGTAGGGAAATTTAGAAACAGATTTAGTTATTAATAATCTGACAATTTGTTTATGCATGGATATTAGGAGTGTCTATGTCTAGTGAAATTGATGGGGTTGAAGACTTCGTTTCGAATTTTGAACCCACAGATAATCGTCTGCCAAATATTGCTACAAGTAACAATGTTGAAGAAAGTTCATCTCTAAAAGAAAAGTTTAAACAGAGTAGTGATTCAAGAAAGCGGCTAGAAGAAAAACTCGAACAATCAAAAATAGATCGTGAAGTTAAAGATTTTGATTACGATGATTTTGATGATTAGTTAGTTTTCGTATTATTCATTTCTAATGCCCACAGCATTCTTTGCTGTTTTTTGGCATAATGTATTTCCTTATTTTCAGGGATTAAACAGTCCATTGACTACGCATATTCTTCTTAGGGTGGAAAACCTGGCTTTTGAGCGCAATGATACTGTGCTTTTTCAGCCGATCGATTTTGAGCTAAATGCAGGCGAAGCCCTGCAGCTAGAAGGCGTCAATGGCTCTGGTAAAACCACATTATTCCAATTAATGACGGGTATTTTTCAGCCAAGTTCAGGGCAAATTAGCTATTGTGGACAGCCCATAGATAACTGTCGCTATGAATACCTTTCTGATGTGTTATACATAGGTCATCAGTCTGCGGTTAAAGCAGCCCTGACTGTCGAGGAAAATCTTCGCTGGATGAGCCCAGAAAATACGTCATATGAAAAAATTTCTGCGGCGCTTGATGCAGTGGGTCTTGGTGAGTATCAGAAAATTCGCTGTGCCAATCTTTCTGCTGGACAGAAGCGTCGAGTCGCCTTGGCGCGTCTAATGACGTCGCAAGCGACACTTTGGTTTTTGGATGAACCTCTCACATCACTGGATAAGCAAGGTGTTGAGATGGTAGAGCAATGCATGAGTCAGCATTTGAAGCAAGGCGGTGCGATTGTGTTCTCCTCGCATCAAGATCTTGCTCAGGTGAAAACACGTAATTACGGGCTAGAACCTTATGTGGAGGTGGCCTAATGGCTAATTACCTCTCAGGTGGATTTAGGTCATACCTTTACCGAGATTTACTGCTTGCCATAAGAGATAGGGGTGATTTGAGCAAGCCGCTAATGTTTTTTTTATTAGTTGCAATTATGGTGCCGCTAGCAATAGCGCCAGAAGCCAGCAAGCTATCAACAATAGCCCCTGGATTGATATGGATATTGGCACTGTTAGCTACATTGCTTTCTATAGAGCGTTTATTTAGTGAAGACTATGCAGATGGCTCTCTCGAACAGCTACTAATCAATCCAAATATGTTAATAATGCCAATTTTGGGTAAGGTGACCGCCCATTGGTTGGTTATTGGTTTGCCGCTAACAATACTTTCACCCGTAATAGCTATTTGGTTTTCATTGCCAACTGCAGCGATGATACCAATGATACTAAGTCTTGCGCTGGGAACTGCAGTTTTAAGTTTAATTGGCGCAGTGGGTGCAGCACTGACATTGCCAAGACAGGGTGGGGTGCTATTAGCACTGCTAGTAATGCCACTGTATATGCCAGTATTAATCTTTGGCAGCGCAACCATTCAAAGTGCAGTGGATGGCCTTAATTGGCTGTCACCATTGGCTATGCTGGCTGCTTTATTAGCGGTTGCAATTGTACTTTGCCCGCTGGCCATTTCAGCTGGCCTTAGAATTGCTAAAAATGGTTAATTATTTAAAAGGGTTTTTGAATTAGATGAATTTCAATTTGCAATGGACTTGGTTTCACCGTTTGGGCTCGCCGCGATGGTTTTATCATAAAACTCAGCGCTGGTTACCTTGGTTATCGGTGGTTACCCTAACTCTTTTGATTGTTGGTCTTGTTTGGGGGCTGGCTTTTGCGCCACCCGACGCTAAACAGGGCAATAGCTTTCGCATTATTTATCTGCATGTACCTGCCTCAGTGGTCGCCCTAGCCGGTTACTATATTATGGCGATTTCTGGTGCTGTGGGTCTTATTTGGCGAATAAAATTATCTTTTATGCTAATGCGCTCGGCTGCACCAATTGGCGCAGCGCTTACTTTTATCGCCTTGGTTACTGGTGCTATTTGGGGTAAGCCAACCTGGGGAGCCTATTGGGTGTGGGATGCGCGTATTACCTCAATGCTTATCTTATTATTCCTTTATTTTGGTGTGATAGCACTCAAACATACCTATTCAAATAATGAATCTGCCGATAAAGCGGGGGCTGTTTTAAGTCTAGTTGGCATGGTTAACGTACCTATAATTTATAAGTCGGTTGATTGGTGGCAAACACTGCATCAGCCAGCCACTATTAAATTTACCAGCGCACCCAGTATGCACCCTGATATGTTTGCGCCACTAGTGGTAATGATTATTGGCTTTTATAGCTTTTACACACTAGCACTGATCCTCTATGCTCGATCAGAAATACTTCGTCGAGAGTATCGTGCAAGTTGGGTAAAACAGCTATTTTCAAATCAGCCAGCGGAGAAATAGAGATGTATTTTGACAGCTTACAGCAACTGCTATTAATGAATGGCCATGGTGTTTATGTTTGGTCATCCTTCGCAATATCTATTGCGGTAATGATTGGGCTAATAGTAAGACCTCTAAAACAAAAGCAGGCTGCCATTAAAAATATACAATTACAGATGAAACTGCAGGCATCTAAAATGTCCTCAGCCCAGCAAGAGGTGGCCGATGCACCCCATTCGTAAGCAAAGACTTCAGATCGTATTATTAATTGTTATTGCCAGTAGTGCTGCAGTGGGATTAGTGGCTTATATGCTGGGTCAAAATGCCAATTACTTCTTTACTCCATCGCAGGTGCTTCAGGGTGAAGCGCCAGATAATGTCACTATTAGGGCAGGTGGTATGGTGGTTAAAGGGTCGATTGAGCGCTCAACGGATTCTTTGGATGTTAGCTTTCTGGTCTCGGATGGAATGGCTAACCTTAGGGTTAGTTACAGCGGCATTCTACCTGATCTTTTTGCTGAAGATGAGGCGGCTATTGCTACAGGAAAGTTGGATAAAAACAATGTATTGCAAGCAACTCAGGTGCTGGCAAAGCATGATGAAAACTATACGCCACCGGAAGTGGCTGATGCTATGAATAAAGCCTACGAAATAAAGCAAAAACAAAAGCAACAACAGTATCAAGAGGCCTACGAGTGATTGCAGAGCTTGGGCACTTTGCTCTAATTATCGCTTTGGGTTTGGCACTAATGCAGTCATTGGTGCCAATGGTGGGGTCGTTCAAAGGCTATACCACTTGGATGCGTCTTGGTCATTCTCTCTCTTATGGGCAATTTATATTTATTGCTATTTCATTTGTTTGTTTGACAGCTGCCTTTTGGCTGGATGATTTCTCACTTAAATATGTGTCCCAAAACTCCAATACTGAGCTACCTGGTCAATACAAAATAAGTGCGGTATGGGCGGCACATGAGGGTTCGCTATTACTCTGGGCGCTAATATTGGCAGGGTGGACCGCCGCGGTGGCAATGTTTAGTCGAGCGTTGCCACTGGTTTTAACTGCACGCATTCTGTCTGTACTGGGCGCAATATCGGTTGGCTTTGCATTATTTCTAATACTGACATCGAATCCTTTTGAGCGATTATTGCCCATGACGCCAATGCAGGGTTCCGATCTAAATCCGCTACTACAGGATATTGGCTTAATTATTCATCCACCCATGTTGTATATGGGTTATGTAGGTTTTGCAGTTCCCTTTGCTTTTGCTATTGCGGCACTGATTGGTGGTCAATTCGACAGTGCTTGGGCTCGCTGGTCGCGACCCTGGATCAATATGGCATGGGTGTTTCTGACCATTGGTATTACCTTGGGCAGCTGGTGGGCTTACTACGAATTAGGTTGGGGTGGCTGGTGGTTTTGGGATCCCGTAGAAAATGCTTCCCTGATGCCATGGCTTGCCGGAACTGCGTTAATGCATAGTGTTTCCGCAACTGAAAAGCGCGGTGTGTTTCGCAGTTGGACATTATTATTGGCAATATTTGCCTTTTCGCTAAGTCTTTTAGGAACCTTTTTAGTCCGCTCAGGTATTTTGACTTCGGTGCATGCCTTTGCTGCCGACCCCGAGCGCGGTGTATTTATGCTGATGTTTTTGGCGGTGGTGATTGGTGGATCATTAATGCTTTTTGCACTGCGTGGCCCAGCAATGCAAAAGGTTGCCTCATACAGCGGGTTGTCTCGTGAGGCAATGCTGTTAATTAACAATGTTCTGCTAGTCAGTTCATTAACTATGATTCTAATCGGCACGCTCTATCCATTGGTTGCCGATGTACTTGAGCTGGGTAAAATTTCTGTGGGCCCGCCTTACTTTAACTTTTTCTTTGTGCCTCTAAGTGTCGGGTTGGTGGTTGCAGTGGGTATTGCGGTATTTACTAAATGGAAAACCACCAATAGCAAAGTGTTACTTAGTAAGATTCCATTGCCACTGATTATAGCCATTGTTGGTGCCGCTATATTGCCCTGGGTAATGGGTGATACTGATTCAGGTTACTCAGTAACTGCAGCATTGACGCTGCTTCTGACCCTGTGGCTGTTGGCGACTATTGTTATAGACTTAAAAGATAAAGTAGGTACGAACATTAAGCGAGTTGCTAAATTAAGTCGCAGTTATTTGGGCATGCAATTAGCTCATTCAGGCTTAGCAATTCTTGTTCTGGGGGTGGGTATGAGTGCCGCCTATGACACAATACGCGAGTTGCGAATGGCGCCGGGGGATTCGGCGGTTATTGCAGATTACCAATTCGATTTTAAAGGCGTTAATCCAGTTGCCGGCCCCAATTTCACTGCTTATCGCGGTCAAATTACGGTGACTAAAGCCGATAAATTAGTAGCTAATTTATTCCCGGAAAAGCGTCAGTACAATGCCGGTGGTCAGGTGATGACAGAGGCGGCAATTGATCCTTCTCTAATGCGAGATATTTATGTCTCCTTGGGGGAGCCGCTAGCACAAGGTGCTTGGGCGGTCAGTCTTCAGGTTAAACCCTTTGTGCGCTGTATCTGGCTGGGTGGTATTTTAATCGGTATTGGGGGCCTAATTGCCGCTACCGATAGACGTTACCGACGATCAAAAAAACTAGCCAATCATCGGGGAGTAGAGGCATGAACAGACTCGCGCTTTTTGTCCCCTTAGTGGTATTTGTGGTGTTGAGTATTTTCCTGTTTAAAGGGTTAGATCGAGACCCCACCGAACTGCCTTCTGCTCTTGTAGGCGAGACATTCCCTATGTTCACTCTGCCCGCATTAAATCAACAGCGATTAATTACTGAGCAAGATTTAAAGTCACAGGTTACCCTTGTTAATGTTTGGGCAACCTGGTGTTTTGCCTGCCGTATCGAGCATCCGATGCTTAATCAGTTAGCAGAAGAGGGTGTTGCCATTGTGGGTCTAAATTACAAGGATCAAAATGCCAAGGCACAAAGCTGGCTTGAACAGCGGGGAAACCCCTATTTATTTAATATTGTTGATGCGCAGGGAAGCCTAGGTTTTGACTTAGGGGTTACCGGTGCTCCAGAAACCTATTTGGTCGATAGCAATGGCATTATTCATCATCGCCGAGTTGGCGTGGTGGATCAGCGCGTTTGGGATAATGAATTTAAAGCCCTTTATACTGAATTAATGGGTAAAGAAAAATGAAAATTCAGTCAATATTCCTTAAAGCGCTTGTGGTTTTTGTATTCTGTGCCACACCCTATGGTGAACTTAGTCAACAGGCGCGGCTCAATGCTAGCAGTGAGGTAATTAATTTTTCCGATCCATCATTGCGCGATCGCTACTATCAGTTAGTTGCCGAGTTGCGTTGCCCAAAGTGCCAAAATCAAAATCTTGCCGACTCTAATGCACCTATCTCCAAAGATATGAAAGCGCAAATTTACAGCATGCTAGAGGCGCAAAACTCCGATGATGAAATCAAGGCCTATTTAGTATCGCGTTATTCAGAATTTATTCTCTACCGTCCAGAAGTTAATACAGGTACTTGGTTTTTATGGTTTGCACCCCTGTGTTTTATTATATTGGGTGGCTTAATTGTTTGGCGCTACGCCTTTGCGAAACCCAAAGTCAGTGCTGCCAGCACAGAATTGACCGCTGACCAGCAGGCAGAGCTTGATAAATTATTAGATAAGGATAGTGCACAATGATCTGGGTTTTAATTGTTGGGCTGTTAATGCTTGCCAGTTTATTTTTGCTCTATCCCTTTGTGCGCCAGCAGGGCAATCAAATTTATGATAATAAAGAAGCAAATCTACAAATCTTTCGCGATCAGCAGGCGCAATTAGATAGCCAACTACAGCAGCATGAGATCGATCAGTCGCAATATGACCAGTTATTAGCAGAGGCCAAACAGCTGCTGCTAGTTAACAGCCAAAATCCACAGACAGAAGATTTTAAAGCGGTAAATAAAGTTAATTGGTTATTGCCTGTCGGCATCTTGATACTGCCAATTTTTTGTTTTGCCACCTATTACTATGTGGGTGCTGCCGCAGATGAGAAAATTTACACAATGCTCGAACAAAATGCGGAACTATCTCTTGATGATCCACAGGCACAGCAAAAACAGCAGGAGTTATTCGCCGCTATAGAAAAAAGAGCCGCCCAGCGCCCAGATAATATTTATTACTGGATACTCCTAGCCAAGCGAGCGGTTCAGCAAAATGACTTATCCGGCGCACAGTATCATTATGCGCAAGCCATTAAAGCCTCACCTGAAGATAGCTATCTTTTGGCACAGTATGCAGAAATCACCTTTATGCTTGCCGATAGCCAATTTACTGATGAAGTAAATTTGGCAATCGATAAGGCCTTTGCAATTGACTCATCTAACCCCACTGTTTTAGGTTTAAAAGGTATTCAGGCATTTGAAACAGAACAGTGGCAATTGGCTATTACCTACTGGCAAGAAGCGAGTAGGCAAATGGATCAGGGCTCGCCAACCGCTACCGCCTTAAAAGCTGGTATAGCACGCGCGCAAAAGCGCTTGGGGATTGAGCCTGAGCAACAGCAATCACCGCAGGTGGAGATTACCGTCAGTATTGATAAAGCCATTCAATTTGACCCCGATCAAACCGTGTTTGTCGCTCTAGTCGCCACAACAGGCGCACCTATGCCTCTCGCAGCGAAAAAAATTAGGGCAGGGGACTTGCCGACCACTATTACCCTGAGCAATGCCGATGCGGTAATGGAAGGCTACAACCTGTCGACAGTCAATAAGGTGAAAGCGGTGGCAAGACTTTCGCAATCAGGTTCTGCAACTCCCCAAGTAGGGGATTGGGAAGCGATTGCTCAGCGACTGGAACTATCATCTAAAACATACTCTCTAGCACTTGAGATCTCGCAACAAAGAACTGTCAATTAATGCTGTGTATAGGCAAATAAAAGCCCTAATTTTAGGTCAATTTTGCTCGTCTAATAAATCCATTGAATAATTCTGTTATAAATGTCGATTAATGGTTTTGCCTAGTGCTTATACTGTGTAGAATAAGCAAAAAGCCATAACAAAATGGCAAACTTAATTTGACCAAGAAATCGACCTAAAATGCGGCTTAAATCAATAAAATTAGCTGGGTTCAAATCCTTTGTTGACCCAACCAACGCGCAGTTCCCCAGTAATCTCTGTGCAGTTGTCGGCCCCAACGGTTGCGGTAAGTCGAATATTATTGATGCGGTGCGCTGGGTGATGGGCGAAAGCTCTGCCAAAAATCTGCGTGGCGAGTCGATGTCCGATGTTATCTTTAATGGTTCTGGAGCGCGCAAGCCGGTCGGTCAGGCTTCTATTGAACTGGTTTTTGATAATTCCGAAGGGCGTATTGTTGGTGAATATGCCTCCTACAATGAAATTGCCATCAAGCGTAAGGTGACTCGAGATGGTACGGCAAACTATTACTTAAATGGTAATAAATGTCGTCGTCGTGATATTACAGATATCTTTTTAGGGACAGGCTTGGGTCCTCGCAGTTATGCCATTATCGAACAGGGCATGATCTCGCGACTTATTGAGTCAAAGCCAGATGAGTTGCGAGTTTATATTGAGGAAGCTGCGGGAATTTCCAAATATAAAGAACGTCGAAGAGATACTGAGTCGCGCATTAATAGAACCAAAGAAAACCTTGAACGATTAACCGATATTCGCGATGAATTAGGTCGTCAGTTAGGTCGACTTGAGCGTCAGGCTAAGGCCGCAGAAAAATACGCTGAATTTAAGAAGCAAGAACGTCAATTAACGGTTGAATTATTGGCCTTACGTTGGCGTGATTACGATCAATCAGGCCAACAGCAGAAGCAAATTATTGGCAAGTTAGAGCTTGAACATGAAAAACTCGTTACTGAGCGCAGTGGTTGTGATACTGCTATTGAAAAATTGCGTGCCGACTTTACCCAAACCAGTGATGCGTTTAATGAAATTCAGGCTAATTTTTATAAGATTGGTGGTGAAGTTGCGCGTTTAGAACAGGCTATTGAGCATTCTCAGCAACGTGCCCAAGAATTAGATAAAGATCTGCAGCAAACAGAGCATAACTTTACTGAGGCTGAGCAACATCTAAATGCCGATAAGCAAAAAGCCACTGGTTGGGAAGCCGAGCAGGCAGAGTTAGAACCGTTGTTGGTTACTGCGCAGCAAGCAGAAAAGGCCTCAGCAGAGTTATTGCAAACCGCTGAAACTGCTATGCAGCAATGGCAGCAATCTTGGGATGAATTTACTCAGGCTGCAGCTGATCCTCGTCAGCAGGCTGAGGTTCAGCAGTCAAAAATTCAGCATGTGGAACAAATTTTACGTCGTCTTGATGAAAGACGCAGCGCACTGGCAACAGAGGTCAGTAGCTTTCAGGCAAGTCCCGCTGAACAAGAGATGGCGGCAGTACAGGCTGAGTTAACCACAGTTGAGAGTAAGCGAGCAGATTTAGATACACAGCGCCAAGAGCAGAGTGCAGCTATCCAGTCATTGCGTGAGAAAGAGAAACAAACGGCTGTGGATTACAATAGGTTGCGCAGCGAACAGCAGACGCTTAAGGGTCGAGAGGCATCGCTTGAGGCGCTTCAGCAAGCGGCTAAGGGCGATGAGTCAGAAAGAAAATGGTTAGCTGATAAGGGCTTAGCAGATAAGCCTAGATTGGCTGATTCTGTGGTTCCAGCTAAGGGTTGGGAGCTTGCAGTAGAGACAGTATTAGGTAGCTATCTACAGGCCATTGCGGTTGATGATGTGGTCGCTAGTATCGATTTATTAGACGACTTTAAGAAAGGCGAATTATTACTGATTAGCAAAGGTGAAGCGGCTAAAAATTCTGCAGATAAGGGTCGATTGCTGAGTGAGCTAGTAAAAGCAGAGGGCGTTGATGGTCTACTGGCTAATATCTATGCTGCTGATAACCTTTCTGAGGCTTTAGCTCTTCAGTCTAAGCTAAGCCCTGTGGAATCTGTAGTTACCCCTGAGGGAATATGGTTAGGTAATAACTGGTTGCGTGTGGCTCGGGATAAGGATGCTACAGCGGGCTTTTTACAGCGCAAGCAAGAACTAGAGAAAATTGGTGAACAGCTGTCACAGGTTAATCAGCAAATCGATAGCACCGAGCAGTTGCGTGCTGATAGTGAAAAGCAGTTAAAGGAATTAGAGCAGGCGCGTCAACAGTTGGATACTCAATATTCCGAACAGCAAAATAAATATACTGATTTGCGTTCAAAGTTAAGTGGTTTTGAAGTGCAAATCGAGCAGTATAAGGCGCGAAAACAGCGGGCTGAAACCGAGTTGGCAGAGGTTGAGTCACAAACTAAAGCGGAAAAAGAAAATCTTACAGAAGCGCGTAAAACGCTAGAGCAAGCTATTGAGAAAATGGATGTTGATACACAGCAGCGCGAGCAGTTGGTTCAGCAGCGTGATCAGTACCGTTCAGCGCTCGATGAGAGCAGACAAAAAGCGGAGCAGGATAGATCTCAGCGTCAGCAATTAGAGATGCGTCAACGCTCGTTAACCACACAGCTAGAGTCTGTACGCGAGGGTATTCAGCGTCTACAGGTTCAGGTTGAGCGCTTGGGTGAGCGTCGTGAGCAATTAAAAGCGGCATTTAATATTAAAGAGGATCCCTCAGAAAATTATAAGCAGGATCTTGAAAATGCATTAGCTTCGCGTTTAGCGGTTGAAGAGAAGTTAGCACAGGCAAGAAAAGCAGTTGAAACTGTTGAATTCCAAATGCGCGAACAGGAAAAGCTACGAGGTGAACTAGATCAGCAGGTTCAGCAGGCGCAGGGCAAACTTGAACAGCAACGCTTATCGGCACAAGAAATTAGTACCCTAAGCGGCACGATTGAAAGCCAAATTTCTGAAAAGCAGGGTGATCTAAACGAGTTACTGGAGAGTCTGGAAGAAGATGCTGCGATTCAAGACTGGGAAGAAAACCTGCAAGCTATTGCTAATAGAGTTCAGCGACTAGGCCCCATTAACTTAGCGGCTATTGATGAGTATAAGCTTGAATCAGAACGCAAAGAATACCTTGATAAGCAAAATGCTGAATTAGAGGAAGCGCTGACCACTCTGCAAAATGCGATACAAAAAATTGATCGTGAAACCAGAACCAAATTTAAAGACACCTTTGAATTTGTTAACACCCATATTCAAGAGTTATTCCCCAAATTATTTGGTGGTGGGCATGCCTATCTCGAGATGGTGGGGGATGATCTATTAGATGCGGGTGTGGCACTTATGGCTAGACCTCCCGGCAAGAAAAATAGCTCGATACACCTTCTTTCTGGCGGTGAAAAAGCGTTGACTGCTATTGCTATGGTATTTTCTATCTTTAAGCTGAATCCTGCGCCATTCTGTATGCTGGATGAGGTTGATGCGCCGCTGGATGATGCCAATGTGGGTCGCTATGCCGCCATGCTTAAAGAAATGTCAGATCAGGTACAGTTTATCTTTATCTCGCATAACAAAATTTCCATGGAGGCAGCCAATCAGTTAATGGGTGTCACCATGCATGAGCCAGGTGTTTCGCGTCTGGTAACTGTAGATGTAAATCAGGCCGCTGAGTTAGCAGGGGCATAAGTAGACTATTTAGGCGCTAATAGTAGCGTTCTATAGAATAATTAGAGTATTCTTTACTGATGGATTACTTTGAACCGAAGACGATCGTAATAGCCGTATGCACCATGGTCTTTTTAGCCATAGTGCTAGACGTTGTCCGGCGCAGAAAACGCAATCGTTACGACAGTATTCAAATGTCTCGTGATATTGATAGTTCGGTAGGCTATGAAGATGATAGGGATCCCTTTTCAGAAAGCCAATTTCCCTCGGGGGGATCTCGGGTTGTCTCTAGAGATGGCAGCCATAACTTTTCTGAGCGCATTGAAAACGAAAAACAAAACTCTCTTTTCGATCAGCCCGAGCAGGGCACTCTAGCCTTTGATGACAAGCCTGTGGCAAAAAAAGTTGCACCCGCGGTCAAAGAAACACCCAAACAGCAGCCCTCAGAAAAGCCTAAAGAGGCGCCTCATCCAGAAGTATTAATTATTCATTTGATGACTGCTGCTGATCAAACCTGCTCTGGACAATTACTTCTGGATGAAGTGTTAAACCAAGGTTTGCGTTATGGAGAGATGAAGATTTTTCACCGACATACTGATGAAAATGGCTCAGGTCCTGTTTTATTTAGTATGGCTAACCTATTAAACCCAGGAACCTTTGATCTAACAACTATAGGTCATCAAGAACTGGTCGGTGTTACCCTGTTTATGACCCCTTCAGATTTAGAAAAACCCGCTGAAGTTTTCGACCTAATGATTGAAACCGCTGAGTATTTAGCTGAGAAATTGCAGATGAATATCATGGATGAATCACGAAGTTCAATGACAAAACAAACCATTGAGCACTATCGTCAGCGTGCGCACCAGGCAATTCTTTTTCAGGAGCGCAGCGGTTAAGTTGCGACAGCTTAGATGCCAATAATTTCAGAAGAGATTGTTCAGCGCTGTCAGCGTCTCAAGGACGATCTCAACCAGCATAATCATGCCTATTATGTGCTAGATGATCCCAGTATTCCGGATAGTGAATATGATCGATTGATGCGTGAGCTACAGGCAATTGAACAGGAATTCCCTCAATTATTAACCGCTGACTCACCTAGTCAGCGAGTAGGTGGTGTGGCGCTGGATAGTTTTTCACAGGTGGTACACGCAGTTCCTATGCTTTCTTTGGATAATGCCTTTTCGGATACCGAAATGGTGGACTTTGATCGCCGTATTAAAGAGCGTATTAATCTTAGTGCATCACAGCAAATGACCTATGCCTGTGAGCCGAAGTTAGATGGCGTAGCAGTCAGTGTACTGTATAAAAATGGTGTGCTAGAGCGTGCGGCTACCCGTGGAGATGGTTCTGTAGGTGAAGATATTACTGCTAATGTTCGCACCATAAAGAGCATTCCATTGCGTCTACAGGGTGATAAATTACCGAACATTCTTGAAGTGCGTGGTGAAATTTATATGCCCAAGGATGGTTTTAATCGCCTAAATCAAAAAGCTAAACAGGCGGGTGAAAAACCCTTTGTTAATCCGCGCAATGCCGCCGCAGGCAGTCTGCGTCAACTAGACTCAAAAATAACGGCAACACGACCTTTAGAAATGTGTGCCTACAGTGTGGGTCAGTTTGAGGGCGGTGATAAGCCCAATAGTCATTTTCAGATGTTGCAGATGCTAGGTAAATTCGGCTTTAAGATCAATCAGCATATCAAGCAAGTTGAAGGTATCAATGCCTGTGAAGATTACTATCAATATTTGGCATCTATCCGTGATCAGCTAGATTATGATATTGATGGTATCGTCTATAAGGTTAATGAATTTAACTTACAGGAACGACTGGGTTTTGTCGCCAAGGCACCGCGTTGGGCGATTGCACGTAAATTTCCAGCCCAAGAAGAAATGACTCGGTTACTTGATGTTGAATTTCAGGTGGGGCGAACCGGTGCGGTAACACCAGTGGCGCGATTAGAACCTGTGTTTGTTGGTGGGGTTACTGTAGGCAACGCCACATTGCACAATGCTGATGAGATTAATCGTCTTGGCGTCTGTATTGGCGACACTGTGATTGTGCGTCGTGCAGGTGATGTTATCCCGCAAATTGTAAAAGCGGTAGTCGAAAAACGACCACAGGGCGCACAGCCTATTGTATTTCCTGAGCGCTGCCCAGTTTGCCAATCTGCAGTTAAGCGAGCCGAGGGGGAAGCAGTTGCCCGTTGCACTGGCGGTCTATTTTGTGGTGCGCAAACAAAAGAAGCCATCAAACATTATGCCTCACGCAAGGCCATGGATATTGATGGCTTAGGAGATAAGCTGGTTGATGCTTTGGTGGATAACGATTTAATTTACTCAGTGGCTGATCTCTATGATCTCAAATTAGAGAGTTTAGTAAATCTAGAACGCATGGCGCAGAAGTCTGCTGAAAACCTATTAAAATCTATTGAAATTAGTAAACAAACAACCTTACCCAAGTTCCTGTATTCCCTAGGTATTCGCGAGGTGGGTGAAGCCACAGCACAAACATTAGCTAATAATTTTGGAACCCTTGATGCAGTAATTGCCGCTTCAATGGATCAATTGTTAGAGATTGATGATATTGGACCTATTGTTGCTCGACATATTGTGGATTTCTTTAATAATCCAGATAACCTTCCCATTGTAGAAGCGATAATTGCCGCCGGTGTGCAATGGAAAGATATCGACCAGTCTGCAGATTCACTGCCACTAAAAGGTCAGACTTGGGTTCTAACAGGTACTCTTGAAACTATGAGTCGCGCCGAGGCAAAAGATAAATTACAGCAATTTGGTGCCAAGGTTGCTGGAAGCGTTTCAGCGAAAACCTATGCGGTTGTGGCAGGTCCCGGAGCGGGGTCTAAGCTTAAAAAAGCGCAGGCGCTAGATATTCAGGTGCTAACCGAACAGTCACTTATCGAATTTTTAGCCGCATTGTAGCTTTGGAAACTAACAGCCTATGACAAATAAAACGGGCAAAAGCCCAATTAAAATGCGCTCCACATGGATAATATCCATGTTAGCCTGTGCTGTTTTTTTACTTATTATGATAAAAAATTATGCGCTTTCCGTAGACACTGTTATGCAAAATTTCCTCTACATAACAGCCGGACTAATCATTATATTTATTCCTACTTTTTTGTTGGGATGGGTAGTGTCCAAAATACGCGGAAGACGTAAATAAGTGTCTACACAATCATTCTCATTTCGCTATTTTTTGATCACAATTGGTCTAAGCAATCTTGCCATGGGGTTGCAAAAAGTCCTCTATCCTTGGCTAGTGGTTGGGGTATTAGAATTATCACCCAGTCACCTAGGTTTCGCTCAGCTAGCGGTTTTATTACCCAGCCTGTTGTTTGTACTTCCCGGTGGCGTAGTATCTGATCGCCGACATCGTGGTAGCTGGTTATCCCTGTTATATCTTCTATATTTTATTCCTGTGGGTGGTCTATCGCTGTTGTTTTGGACTGGGACAGTCACATTTACGCAGTTAATTATATTTGGCACGCTTTTTGGCACTATTACTGCCTTTGTTCAGCCAGCAAGAGAAAGTCTTCTCGGTTATGCGGCCCCCGAACTAATGCATCAGGCAGTAGCGAAAGTGATGGTTGTGCAGTTTATCGCGCAGGGTGCAGGATTTTTACTTGCAGGACAGCTTGATATTGTCGATCCATTACATCTGTTAAGTTTTCAGCTTTTTGTTTTCCTGCTGAGTTCTTTATTTATTAAACGATGCCATCCATTGGATCCTGAGGTTGAGAAAAATTTGCCTCCTAAACCCTCATCATCCTTTAAAAATCTTGTTATCGAGTTACGCGAGGGCCTTGTATTATTTCGACATAACAAAGGCCTACTGCATCTGATATTAATAGTATTTGCTACTGGCTTTTTGGCTTTTGGTGTCTACTTAGTGGGTGTTCCTCTTATAGCTAAACAGCTATATGGCGGGGGTGCAACACTATACGCAGCGCTACAGATTGTGTTTACGCTAGGAATTATTTCCGTCAATTTTGGCGTAATGAATCTATCTGCTATGTTTCTTAATGCAGGCAGATTAATGGTGCTAAGCTTTTTGGTGAGAGGTACGCTGGTAGCACTGGTAGCACTTAAACCCTCACTTTGGCTGTTATTTCCACTGATATTTATCTGGGGTGTTTTTTCTGGGTTATCAATGACCCTAGGCCGCACTATTATGCATAATGAGGTACCAGATAAAATGCGATCAAGAGCAGCCTCAATATATCAACTCTGTCTGTATGGCGGAGCACCATTGGGAGCATTATTTTGTGGTCTAACAGTAGAATGGATTGGTCTAACTAACACCTTCTTCGCTATTGCGGCAGTCACTTTGATCTTATCTATCTTAACCGCAATGCATTCACCGTTGTGGCATGTAAAAAGCGTTCAGCCGGTTAAAGACTAAAAGCCACCAGTGCGGCAGTAACTGCCACATTCAATGATTCAACGCCGTTGGCCATTGGAATGCCAATTCGATAATCACTTAAATCTATAATGCTCTGTTGCACACCATGGGTTTCATTGCCTAATACAAAAATACAGGGATCTTCTGATTCAAATTCAGCAATTGGTGTCGATTGATGGGAACTGAGGGTGCAAATTTTAAAGCCACGCTGTTTAAAATCTATCAGTGCTTTTTCTAAATTATCACAAGACAAAATATTACCCTTAAAAGCGGTGCCGGCACTGGCTTTAATTACCAAGGGTGATAGGGCAGCACTGCCTTTAGAGGGGAGTAAAATACCTGTAGCAGGGCTGGCAGTGACGCTGCGAATAATCATGCCAAGATTCTGCGGATTGGTCACTGAATCAAGGGCTATAAGAGAGATTTTATTCGTATTATTTGCGCTGTTTTCTGACAAAAATTTTGTATAGGGTTGAAAGCCGGGACAATAGATATCACAGGCTACGCCCTGATCCTGCTTGCTGTTTCTCGATATGCGCGAAAGCTGCTCTCGACTATGAAGTACAACTTCAATCTGTCGTTGTTCAGCTAACTCTCTAAGTTCTTTAATAATGGCACTTTCACGATTAGATTTGGCTAGATGAAGCTTATAAATTTCAAGCCTAGGATCCTTAAGAACTTCAACTACTGGCTTGCGACCATAGAGGGTAATCATATGATCAAAGAAATTCTTTCGTGCCAGATATTGCTCGCTATCCTGATTCTGACCCCTATTAGATGGTTTATTTTTATCGCTCATTTTTAATCTAAGAAAGACAGGCTTTATAAGCTTTCAGTGCTGAAACCATTCCCATATTCAGGGAGTCTACGGTAAATGCATGACCAATAGATACCTCGAGCAAATTCGGAATACTGGCAAATTTTGCTAGGTTATCTAAGTTTAAATCATGCCCTGCATTAACCCCCAAGCCTAGCGAGGAAGCAAGCTTAGCGGCTTCAAGATGCTGTTGGAAAATAGTGTCGAGCTGGCTTGAACCCCAAGCTGCCGCATAGGGTCCAGTATAGAGTTCAATGCGATCTGCACCCACTTCGGAAGCTAATTTAATTTGCTGTAAATCAGGATCCATAAACAAACTAACCCTGACCCCCATGGCTTTAATTTCATTAATGATGGGCACTAACTGATCAGCTTGCTGGGTTAAATCAAAACCATGGTCAGATGTTAGTTGATTGTCAGCATCTGGCACCAGAGTACATTGATCAGGCTGCGTTTCTTTCACCAGTGAGACTAAACCAGGGTAGCTACCACAGGCGCTGGCAAATGGATTGCCCTCAATATTGAATTCAACAGCCTCAAATGGGCGAGTAAGAACGGCTAATTGACGAACATCATCCGGTCTAATATGGCGCTGATCCGGTCTTGGGTGAACAGTAATTCCATCAACGCCGCAATCAATACAGGTTTTAGCATGCTCAACCACAGAGGGATAATTGCCTTCTCTTGAATTTCTAATAAGGGCAATTTTATTTAAGTTAATGCTAAGTGCTGTCATGGATATCCCCGATTACTTTGCGAGTGATGCGGGTTTTGGTGTCTCGCCTTTAAGCTTGATAACAGGCTTGGGTTGAACTAACCGCGCCTTGATAATACTAATTGTTTTGACGGGTAGATTACTTAAACGGCCCACTGCTTTGGTTTCAGATGTTGCGATTTTATCGACAACGTCCATACCCTTAATGACCTTGCCAAATACAGCGTATCCTGGACGATTTTTTTGATGATCTAGAAATGTATTAGTCTTATGGTTAATAAAGAACTGACTAGTAGCGCTATCAGGCACTCGGGTACGAGCCATAGCGATGGTTCCACGAAGATTTTTTAAACCGTTGTCTGACTCATTAGTAATCGGTGGTTTACCTGGATTTTTTGGCGTTAGATCAAATCTATGGCCACCCGCTTGAATCATAAAGTTTTCAATAACCCGATGAAAAATAATTCCATCATAGAATTTATCTTCAACATAACTGATAAAGTTCTTAACACTCGCAGGTGCAGCCTGAGGGTTAAGTTCAAGAATGATTTGACCCACATTAGTCTCAAGAATAACCTGTGGTTTAGTTTGTTCAGCCGTGCTTAGAGTGCTTGCTGCTAGCAAAAAAACAGCTACACAATAGTTAATGCAATACTTCATTATTAAGAGTTCCTAAAATTATTATTTAGTGCCAGCCTGATAAGCGTTTTCTTCCGCGTAATCGAGGAATTATAGCCGCCAAAATTGCCCCTATAAGTACTAAAAAACCACCGTAGAGCATGGATTCGTTTTGCTTGTTTTTTTGTAGGTCATCAACATTGGTTCGCAGCACATCGCGTTCTTCCTGCAGCATATGGTTATGTTTAACCAGCAACTGGTTCTGCTCGTCAAGAACAATACCCTTGGAGGAAATGGATTTTATATTGGCTAATTCCTTTGATAGGCTGTCACGACTTATTTTGAGTTCGTTAATACTTGCACGAAGACTCTCAACTAACTCAAAGGAGTTTTGCATATCGAGTTCAAGTTGAGCATTGGTTGATCGCAAACTATTTATCGTAAATTGACTTTCTTCAAGTCTCTCACGAGCCACTGGCTCATTAGCGAGATGTTGGCTTCTTATCCAGCCTCGATATCCGCTTTCAGTGGTTACTAGTGTCCATTCTTCTTGTTCCCCTAAAACAGACAGCTTAGTGCCACTTTTAAGTCCTTTATGAACAATTTTACAGGTTGGGCAAGGTGAGCTTCTAAGAGGGACATAGAACTGATCAGAAATATAGCCAATTTCAGGCGTAGCCAGTTCTGTAATTGGCATATCGGTTTCCTCTGCAATGCTGAACGAAGTCGCCAGTAGCAAGCCAAAAAGTACATTTAATCTAGTTTTAAACATTGATATTTTTACCATTCTTTTTGATAGGTAGCTTTGGATCATACCGTTAATTTACATTAATTAATAATCAAATTAACCCGCAGGTAAAACCTTCTTAAAAGGTTTTACAACCACATTAGCATATACGCCAGCGGCAACGTAGGGGTCCTCATCAGCCCAATTTTTGGCCGACTCTAGGCTATCGAATTCAGCAATCACAAGACTGCCAGAAAAGCCAGCAGGGCCAGGTTCATCTGAATCAATCGCTGGATGGGGTCCAGCAACTAAAAGCCTACCTTGGTCTCTTAGTTGGTAAAGCCGCTCAAGATGGTCAGGTCTAGCAGTTTTTCGCTTCTCGAGGCTGTTTTCAATATCTTCACTTATTATTGCGTACCACATATTAGGTATTTCCTTTTGGTAAGGATTTAAATTATTTCTGTTTCATTATATGTTCTAAATCTAGCCCAGTTAGTCGCTTAATGCCGCGAAATAAGTAAAAAAGATTACCCATCATGACTGCCATAGCGGGTAGGGCAATAACTGGAAAACTCAGTGCTGTCATCTTTCCTAGCTGTTCATTAAAGCTTACAGTTCCCGGTTCAGCGGTCAGGATAATAACTGCCAACAGGTAATTAAGTAATGATGAAAGAAAGAATGAGCCAGCTAAAATCCAAGAGGCATTGATCAATAACTGATTAAACTGACTATGACTTTGTTTGTCAGTAAGCGCCTGATTTATTCTTTTAACATCAAAAACTGACTCATTAAGTAACAGTGTATGAATAAGTGGTTGTGAGGTTTTTAAAGAAAGTAATGTTGCAACCCCAAGGATTCCCGGTATAGATGCTTCTTTAATAGCAATATAAATAGCGTCCATTTCAAGCAGGCTGATGCCGCCGGTAAGGCCAACACTCACAAGCCCCAAAGCGGAAAAAAAGTTTAATTTTCCACGGGTAAAAAAATCATGAAAGCCATAGCTAAGGGGAAAGGCCAAAGCAACTACAATGGCTAACTTGATTCCTAGAAAATCATCACCGCTTAGCTTGGTTAATATCAAAGTCGGTAAAATAATATTGCATAGTAAATTGAGTAAAAGACTTTCAGGTTTGTCTTTTACTTTGGACGCAGTTTCAGGTTTTATTTGTGGCTGCTGATCAGTCATTTTTTTAATTACTATCCAGAATTTTTGCTGTTAAGAGGATCCATATAATCGGTTAGCATTGTACCCGCACAGAGACCAAATTGGCTAACCTGATTCAACAAATACCCAATGAGACAACTAAAACTGTGAACTGTGTCGCAAAAACCAAAAATCTATTCTTTATAAAATTGAAATGCAGTTTGAATTTGTCTAATTCTTATTCTGAAGGGGCTTATAGCTAGATCATTAGTCAGTAGAGGTCTAGATATTTGATCCGGCAAGCATTTCGGTTGCCTAGCAATTGTGGCAACAAGAATATTTTATAAAAAGCGAGAAGATATAAGAGGCATGGAGATTATGTCAGGTGTAACAGGGTGCAAAATTAGCACTGACAACAAGCATTCTTTAGCATTGGCTCAAGAACTTAAGCCATCACTGGTTTCAATGCTAGAAATGTTGGATTTGTTGTTTACAACAGCCATGACTACCAAACAGAAAGAATATCTCGAGGTTGCCTGCTCATCTGGGCAATCATTAATCAATTCAGTCCAAGCGGTGATTACATATTTTGAAATTAAAAATAATCAACTAAAGCCTGTTGAGGAGGGCTGTTATCTCGTTGAGATTTTAGATGAAATTATTGATCAGCTTGCGGAAAAGGCGCTTAAGAAATCGGTTAATCTGGGTTATGTTATGCCTAGTAATTTCCCAGCCATGATAGTGACTGACCCAGCTAAGTTAAGGCAAATACTGTTTCAGCTTTTAGATAATGCGATTAAATTCTCGCATTTTGGTGATGTCTCACTTTATATAGATCATTCTGATGGACAAGGCTTATCCAACAAGAAGCCCAAAACCCTCTGCTTTAAAATTAATGACAGAGGAATAGGCATAGCAAAGTCAATGCAATCTCAAATATTTGAGCCTTTCTTTAAGATAGATTGCTCCTCCGAAAGGCTGTACCAAGGGCTGGGGCTAGGACTTACCATTGCTAAAAGTTTAGCAGAATTAATGAGTGGCAAGCTTGAGCTTAAAAGCCATTTTGGAAAGGGAACTCAGGTGTCCATAAAGTTGCCGCTGGTTACAAAAGCCCTGGAAAAGGGTGCCAGTTTTAATCATGTCGAGTCTAAAAAACTCAGATTAAAGAATCAAAAATTATTATTGGTTACCGCCTCTGAGCTAATTAAAGATCATATTTTGAATACAGTGAATTCACTGGGCGGACAGCTAAGCATTGTGTCATCTGCGCATGCGGCTATAACTAGGCTTGCAAAGCCTGATGCAAAAACCTTTCAAACCATTATTGTGGATGAAGATATAGAGGATATGCCCTTAGCTGATTTTTTTGGACTGGTAGAGGATTGTTTAAATTTTTCGGATATCTTTGCTTTAATTCTAACAAATCCCTATTTTGCCTCACATCAAATCAATAGTTTTCATGTTGCATACATAAATAAGCCAATTCTTACTGCTAGTTTGACAGCTATGCTAATCAATCGGAGTTATACAGCAAAGATACCAATCAATGATGCGGTATTAGCTTGTGATGAAAAACCAATCAGGGTATTAATTGTTGATGATAGTCGAATCAATCAGCATGTTATTGAGGCAATGCTATGCCGTTTAGGTTGTCATTATGAAATTGCATCAAATGGCAAAACTGCAATTGAAAAAGTGGTTTATGGCTGTTTTGATATGTTGCTAATCGACTGTAATGTGCCTTTTATCAGTGGTTATGAGGCAGCTCGTCAAATACGAAATTGTGAGAGAGATAGGGCGGACAAGTTACCTATTGTAGGCATGTCATCTAATGCGAGTGAAAAGCAAAAGACCCAATGTATTAACTCGGGCATGAGTGATCATATTGATAAGCCGATTAGTTTTTTTGAATTAAGAACCCTGTTGCTAAAGTGGACTGCGTACAAGGCCGATTTTAGTGCGAAAGAAATAATTGAAATCAGTAGTGATCAATTCCCCCCTTTTTCTCAACCTAGGCTAAATAAGTTGAGCTATGATACTTAGCGAATAAGTCGACCTTATAAGTAGATAAATGACAGTTTTATTGGCTCGGCTGTGAGATAATAACTAAAACAGC
>JAYQEC010000015.1:0-30438 GCA_038138645.1 Porticoccaceae bacterium
GGTAAAAATACTATTTTTGGCATAAAAGCTCCTAAGCTTATTTATCTAAGGCTTCATCAAGGCTTAGCCCTGCAAGCGCCTGCTTGATACTGGCATCCATTCGCCTTGCGGCAAACTCTTCACTGGTCTTACCAACACTTTCTATTTGATTAGCCAATTGTCGGTGATCATCACTGCTATCGCGAAGTGCCTGTAATTCATCAAGGGCAACCTGAAGACATTTTAACTCAGTAGCATCCAAAAGTGACTCACCATCTTTATCAATGGCTGCTCGAAGATCTTCTAGCATACGATCGGCTTCAACCTGCTGCTCTCTTAATGCACGAAGACGCATATCATCACGCGCATGACTAAAAGAATCCTGCAACATTTGGGTAATTTCATTATCAGTTAATCCATAGGATGGCTTTACTTCAATGCTGGATTCCACACCACTACTGAGTTCGCGAGCTGACACATTAAGTAGGCCATCGGCATCCACCTGATAACTCACCTGAATTTTGGCACTACCGGCTACCATAGGAGGTATACCGCGCAATTCAAAGCGCGCCAGAGATCTGCAATCAGATACTAGTTCGCGATCTCCCTGTACCACATGAATACTCATGGCGGTTTGACCATCCTTAAAGGTGGTAAATTCTTGCGCCTTAGCCACTGGAATGGTGGTGTTTCTATGAATTAATTTTTCAGTAAGACCACCCATGGTTTCTATACCTAATGACAATGGAATCACATCCAACAACAACATATCATCGGCAGATTTATTGCCAATCAAGACCTCAGCTTGCTTGGCCGCACCCATAGCGACCACAAGATCCGGATCTATACTACACTTGGGCTGGCAATTAAAAAGCTCAGCCACTTTTTGCCCTACTCTTGGCATTCGAGTTGATCCGCCTACTAGAACAACTTCATCCATTTGATCAGCCTTTACACCCGCATCACGAAGGGCTCGCTTACAGGCACTTAGGGTTTTATCAATCAAATCATCCACCAACTCATGTAATTTATCTTGAGTTAGCTCTAAGGTTGTATCCAGTATATCCAATTGAACTTTATCGCTTTCAGTTAGCTCTTCTTTGGCAGATTTTGCGGTTTCTAATAAAACACGTTGCTCTACTGGGTTTAGATCATGAGTCATGCCCAGTTCCGAGCATAACCAATTTGCAATAGCATGATCGAGATCATCGCCCCCCAGCGCTGAATCACCGCCAGTGGCCAAGACTTCAAATACGCCTTTTGAAAGCCTAAGGATACTGATATCAAAAGTACCACCACCGAGGTCATAAACAGCAATTAAGCGCTGTGAGCTCTCAATTTCAGCCTCTTCAGCGTCAAGCCCATAGGCAATGGCTGCCGCGGTTGGTTCATTAAGCAGTCGCAATACTTTAATTCCCGCAAGCGTTGCTGCATCTTTGGTTGCCTGCCGCTGAGCCTCATCAAAATAGGCTGGCACAGTAATCACAGCGCCATCGAGCATTGCGTCAAAGGCTAATTCTGCTCGACCGGCAAGTTTACGCAGAATTTCTGCTGAAACCTGAATTGGACTAACAGAACCATGAGCGGTTTTAATTTTGGGCATACCGCCCTCATCTGTCGCAAAATCATAGGGCAAACTATTGCCTAGTCGTTTTACATCATCCAAACCTCTGCCCATCAAACGCTTAATTGATGACAGAGTATTTAATGGGTCACTGCTATTATGCTCTGCGGCTTCGTAGCCGACACAGCTGACACCTTCGGCTACATAATGAACTACCGATGGCAAAAGATCTCTGCCCTGCTCATCAGGCAAGATATCGGCAGAACCACTTCTAATAGTGGCTACCAATGAATTAGTTGTACCCAAATCAATACCCACCGCATGCTTTCGCTGATGCGGTTGAGGCGACTGACCAGGTTCTGAAATCTGCAATAATGCCACTGCTTATAATTCCTCTAACTCTTGTTCAAGATTGCTAATATCGTCGACAAATTTACAGGCAAACTGCATTTTAGCCAGGGTATCAAAGGCTTGATTATAGTCCTTAGCGTTAAAATACTGGGCAAACTCTGTTTGAATTTTGGCAGCTGCTTGCTGAGCCTCAATACTGAGTGATACCAACGCCTGCTTGGGGTCGGCACTGTCTTTTGCGTCGCTTAGTGCTTCACGCAATAACATCTGCTGCATTAGAAACTGACCATCGGATGTCACATGACTTTCTTGATCAGCATCAAACCCTTCTAGCTTAAGAAGATATTGCGCGCGAAGTAATGGTGAACTTAGGGTTTCATAGGCCTGATTAATGGTTGAGGCCGTTTGCACAGCCAAGCGCTTTTCAAAATCATTCTTATTTGCGTAACGATCAGGATGAAAGGTTAGTTGCAGTGCGCGAAATTTTTTATTCAACGCACTGGCATCAATTTCCCAGCTGATGGGAAGAGAGAAAATTTCAAAGAAGTTATTGGCAATACTCACTGTATATGGCCTAGTAATTGAGTTATTTGAGCCGCTAGACGACTAGATATGGAAGCTTTCTCCACAACCACATTCGTCTTTAACATTAGGATTCTTAAACTCAAAACCCTCATTTAAGCCCTCTTTGACATAATCAAGCTGAGTGCCATCCAAATAAACCAAGCTCTTTGGGTCAATAATTAGCTGGACATCGCCACAATTAAATACCACATCCTCTTCGGCTTTTTCGTCGACAAATTCGAGCACATAAGAAAGTCCTGAACAGCCCGTGGTTCTGACCCCAAGTCGGATCCCTATTCCCTTGCTGCGATCTGCTAGATGCCTAACCACATGAGTTTCAGCGGCCTCTGTCATGGTGATTGCCACGCTTACTTCTCCTGCTTTTCTCTAACGTCTCTTACCGCTGCCTTAATTGCATCTTCCGCCAAAACAGAGCAGTGAATTTTAACCGGAGGTAGCGCTAATTCTTCAGCAATAGCAGTATTTTTAATCTGCTCAGCTTCATCAATATTTTTACCTTTAACCCACTCCGTTAAAAGCGAGCTTGAGGCAATTGCAGAACCACAACCATAGGTTTTAAATTTGGCATCTTCGATTACACCCTCATCATTCACCTGAATCTGAAGACGCATAACATCACCACAGGCTGGTGCGCCAACCATTCCAGTTCCCACATTTTTGGAGTTATCGTCTAACTTGCCAACGTTACGTGGGTTTTCGTAATGATCTATCACTTTATCGCTATAAGCCATTTTTCTATCCTATATAATTACTACAAATAATTCTTAAATTTCAGTTAGTGGGCAGCCCACTCAACCTGATCTAAATCAACACCATCTTGGAACATATCCCATAGAGGCGAAAGCTCTCTTAGTTTTTCCACAGCATGACGCACCTTAGCTATCGCATCATCCACATCTTTCTCGGTAGTGTATCGACCAATACTAAATCGAATTGAGCTATGCGCCATCTCATCATTAAGACCCAATGCACGCAGCACATATGATGGCTCTAAACTAGCTGATGTGCAGGCTGAGCCCGAGGAAACTGCTAAATCTCTCAACGCCATAATCAATGACTCACCTTCAACAAAGGCGAAACTAATGTTGATAATGCCTGGGACATGCTGTTCCTCTGAGCCATTGAGGTAGACTTCCTCCATATCAGAAACGCCGTCCCACAAGCGCTTGCGCAATGCAGCAATTCTTGCAGACTCTTCAGCCAACATTTCAGCACCCAACTTAAAGGCCGCACCCATTCCAACAATTTGGTGAGTCGGCAATGTGCCTGAGCGCATACCACGCTCGTGACCACCACCGTGCATCTGCGCTTCGATACGAACGCGCGGCTTACGGCGAACATAGAGCGCACCAATGCCTTTGGGGCCATAAATTTTATGTGCCGAAAACGACATCATATCGACTTGCATTGCTTCAACATCAATCGCCGTTTTACCGGCACTCTGCGCGGCATCAACATGAAAGAAAACTTTATTTTCGCGGCATAATTTCCCGATCGCCGCAATATCATTCAAAGTTCCTAGTTCATTGTTAACATGCATAATGGAAACTACCGTAGTGTCATCGCGCAATGCATCAGCCACTGCTTGAGGCTGAATTAGACCATTTTTATCAGGGTCAAGGTAGGTAATTTCAAAACCTTCACGCTCTAATTGACGGCAAGTATCTAGTACCGCCTTATGTTCAATTTTAGAGGTAATAATATGCTTGCCTTTACGTGTATTGAACTGTGCACAACCCTTGATTGCCAAGTTATTGGCCTCGGTTGCACCCGAGGTCCAAACAATCTCACGAGGATCTGCACCAATTAAATCAGCCACTTCGGCACGCGCATCTTCAACCGCAGCTTCCGCCTGCCAGCCGAACATATGAGAGCGAGAAGCTGGGTTACCAAAATGGCCAGAAGGAGTTAAAAACTCAACCATACGGTCAGCTACTGCGGGGTCTACTGGGGTAGTAGACGCATAATCCAAATAGATTGGAAGGTTCATTTATGTCTCCAAATTAACAGACATCAGTCTGTACGTTATCGTCAATCATCAGCAATTGCTCAACCTGACGTTGAGCAATCAACTGTGTATCTCGTCTAACCACTAAATCGGCTAATGAAATACTGTTTAAAAAATCATGTATTCGCTCACTTAAATCGTGCCAAAGATTGTGAGTAAGGCAGATTTCACCACCCTGACAATCGCCCTTTCCTTGGCAACTGGTTGTATCTATAGACTCGTTTACCGCATCGATAATTTGCGCTACAAAAATATCATCGCTATTTTTTGCTAGCTTATAACCACCACCTGGGCCACGAACACTTGATACCAAGCCCGACTGACGCAATCGAGAAAAAAGCTGCTCTAGATAAGACAGGGAAATAGACTGTCTTTCGGATATACCAGCCAAAGAAATGGGTCTATCTTTAGCATGCAATGTTAAATCTAACATCGCTGTGACCGCATATCGTCCCTTTGTGGTTAACCGCATCTATAAAGCCCTTTAACGCCTGTTTTAGGGGGTAAATTATCTAATACCTGAGTGTTTTAGTCAATTAATACAGATACTACTTAATCTTACGCTGAACCGCTGATAATAGACCTCTTAAAATGGAAACTTCCATTTCATCCATGCGCGTGCGATTAAACAAACGACGCAGTCGGGTCAAAAGTTGCTTTGGGTTATCAGGATCATAAAAATCCAGTTTTGCCATAGTTTCCGATAGATGGTCATGAAAATGCTCTAGATCTTCAGCAGTTGCCATAGGTTGGTCCCATTCACTAAGAGCTGGAATTTCCCCATTGTCGCTAGCCAGACTGGCCATTCGAACTTCATAAGCTAGCACCTGAACAGCAGTAGCCAAATTTAATGAGCTATATTCTGGATTGGAGGGAATATGCACATGATAGTTACACTTTTGAAGCTCATCATTAGTCAATCCTCTATCTTCTCGACCAAATAATAGTGCAACCTTGTGATTTTCAGCTTCCGCCCATACTCGATCACCACATTCGCGAGGGTTAATCAACGGCCATGGGATTCGTCTCTCACGGGCACTGGTCCCAATAACAAGAGAACAATCAGCGATAGCCTCATCCACAGTATCAACCACCGTGGCATTTTGCAGAATATCTCGTGCACCGGCAGACCGCCATACCGCTCTGGGTGCCGGATACTCTCGAGGCTCAACTAAGCAGAGCTCGGCTAAACCCATATTCTTCATCGCCCGAGCAGCTCCTCCAATATTACCTGGATGGGCGGTATTGACGAGTACGATTTTAATGTTGGCTTGTCGAGCAGCTGTGGGCACGTAGCACCTCTTAATAATTGTTTGAAGACGAAAAAAACGCCCTAAAATCTGAGGGTCGCGATTCTACCAGAATTAAAAGCTAATTTTTATAGCTAAAGCATAAATTAGTTTTAGGGATGGTTTGGGTGCAAAAACGGCGCTTTAATGAAATTTTCAATCTGGTACAATGCGCACCGCTCTTTAACTCATTTGGAAACTACCACTATGCAACCCATGGTCAATATAGCGCTTCGCGCTGCCCGAGAAGCAGGCGAAATGATTGTCAAATCAGCCGACAACCTCGACTTAATTAAAGTTGATGAAAAGGGTCGCCATGATTTTGTAACCGAGGTGGATAGACGTTCCGAAGAGACTATCATTTATCACATTAAAAAAGCTTACCCAGATCATGCATTTTTGGGTGAAGAGACCGGCCGCAGCGGCAATCCAGACAGCGATATTGTATGGATTATTGACCCTCTGGACGGGACCACAAATTTCGTTCGTGGCATTCCACATGTAGCTATTTCAATTGCCTGCCAAATCAAGGGGAAACTTGAACACGCAGTAATTCTAGAGCCCTTCAAGCGCGAAGAATTTACCGCTAGTAGAGGAAAAGGTGCCCACCTAAATGGTCGCCGTATTCGCGTTTCAGGACGCAAAGAAAAAGCAGGTGCCCTTTATGGTACTGGCATTCCTTTTAGTGCCCCGTCTTTTTCGTATATGTCAGAATATCTTGCCTGTATGCAAGAATTTGCTGATAACTCAGCGGGCATACGTCGACTGGGTGTAGCCTCCTTGGATTTGGCCTATTTAGCCGCAGGCAAAATGGATGTTTTTTGGGAAATGTATCTAAAGCCATGGGATATTGCAGCGGGCGTTCTTGTTGTCCGTGAGGCCGGCGGCATGGTTAGCGACTTTAATGGCGGTGAGACATTTTTAGATAGCGGACATATTATTGCCTCGACACCAAAGCTATTTAAGCCAAGCCTGCAAGTAGTCTCCAAACATTTGGGTAAAATTAAGTAGCCAATTAGTTCGCGGTAACTAGGGCACTTAAAGATTTTTTGGTCTGCGGTCCAACCATTCTATGAATTAACTCACCCTTGGTATTAATTATTAGGGTTTCGGGAAGCACCGTCACTGGCTCAAGATTCCAAATATCTCGAGGGTCATTTAGCAAATTACCAAATTTGATACCTAGAGATTGCATTTGCTGAGTTAGTTTCTCACCCTGTACCTGATCGTAGTTAACCCCAATAACTACAACCGATTCACTTAATTCATGGGCAAGCTCATTGAGTTCAGGAATTTCATCACGACAAGGAGCACACCAGGTAGCCCAATAATTTATTATCAATGTTTTTTCAGGCGCAACTAAATTAATCGTTTTGCCGTTAGTTAGTTTATGAATCTTATCCTCATCAGAGGAAGTGCCCATATCACAGCCTAACAACAGAAAGCTGACAAGATAAATTATCCGTATCATAATGGTTAATAGTCTCTTAAAATGTAAATAAATAACGTCCATTAAAACGCAGTAAGTAACTATAATACGACTGGCGGTTAATGGATTACTTTTTAACCCATAAATTTTTTTAACTAGGTTTGCCTTTTATGATTACGATTTACCATAACCCGCGATGCTCAAAATCTCGGCAAACCCTAGAGCTTCTAAATTCAAGGGGAATAAAGTCTGATATTAGACTTTATTTAGAGCAATCACTCAATGCTGATGAGCTCGCAGAACTTCTAGCCAAACTTAATATGACAGCTGACCAATTTGTACGTAAAACAGAGCCTTACTATAAGGATAATTTGCGAGGCAAAGAGCTCACGCAGAATCAACTAATTGAAGCAATGATTGAAAACCCCAAGCTAATTGAGCGCCCGATTGTGGTGAATGGCAATAAAGCTGCTATCGGGCGTCCTCCAGAGGCAGTTTTGGAGATTATCAAATGACAAAACCTTATATTCTTGTTCTTTATTACAGCCGCAACGGGCATGTAAAAATGCTCGCGGAACAGCTTGCTCAGGGTATTGAGATGGCGGGTATGGAAGCTCGGCTGCGCACGGTTCCCAGCGTCTCAGCCGACTTTGAATCGACAGCTGAAAGTATTCCAGAGACTGGTGATCTATACTGTTCCCAAGAGGATCTTGCAAACTGCAATGGTCTGTTGCTGGGAAGCCCTACAAGATTTGGCAATATGGCAGCACCACTCAAGTACTTTCTTGATAATACTGGAGGCCTGTGGGCCAGCGGTGCACTTATTGATAAACCAGCTGGTGTCTTTACCTCATCGAGTTCAATTCATGGCGGACAGGAATCAACCCTTCTTTCGATGATGATTCCACTTATGCATCACGGCATGTTAATTGCCGGTGTTCCTTATTCGGAAAGTGCATTAACCGCTACGCAAAAAGGTGGCACCCCCTATGGCGCTAGTCATGTGGAAGCTGATCAACTAACCCCTGAAGAGCAAACAATCTGTCAGGCTCAGGGCAAAAGAATTGCCTCGCTTGCTTTGCAGCTCCTTAATAACTCAGAAAAGGTTTAAGCCATTGACCACCGAAAACACCTATAACAGCCTAAAACAGCTCGTTAGAGTCAGCTACCTGCTGCTGGTTTTAGTTTTAGCAGCCAACCTTTGGCAGCAAAACCAACCGCCTGTTATTTACTTTATTGTCCTGTTGCCATTATTGATGTTTGCTCCAGGACTTTGGGTTAATAACTTAAGAACCTATATTTGGATGGGATTTGTGCTGCTGTTATATTTTGCATCTGCAGTCTTTGGCGTATCAAAAGCTCAACCCAATTTCTTAGATTATGCAGAACTCATATTAACTGTGGTGGTGTTTTGCACTGCTATGCTCTATACCCGCCGAATACAAGTAAGTCTTAAAGGCTAAGGAAGCTATTAGCTATGGAAGCGCACAATCCCTCATTATTTAGACGTTTAATAGGTTTTATTAGTAAGATTTTTAAGGCGTTTAAGGTAATGCTAAGCATTATTTTTTTCGCTATTTTTGCCTTGTTTTTGATTGGCATCTTTTCTAATCAACTTCCCCCTATTCCCGAGAAAGGAGCGCTTTATCTTGCCCCTACCGGCATATTAGTTGATCAAAAATCTTATATTTACCCAATTGATACCTTGTTGGCCGATCAAACGATGCCAAACCAAGAAACTTTGGTGAGGGATATTATTGAATCCATAGACTCAGCTGCCTATGACTCAAGAATTACACATTTGGTTCTGGCAACTGACTTTCTTGAACATGCGGGTATTGCAAAATTAGAAGAAATTAGCCAAGCGTTGATGCGTTTTAAAGCAACGAATAAACCGGTGATAGCTGTAGCTGATAATTTTACTCAATCACAATATTTTCTTGCCGCCCATGCAGATAAAATACTGCTAAATCCAATGGGGTCTGTATTAATTACTGGGATTGGCGCCTACGGAAATTATTTTCGCAATGCCTTGGATAAACTCGATATTAAGGTGCATGTTTTTCGCGCTGGCGACTATAAAAGTGCCGCTGAACCCTTCCTAAGGAATAACATGTCAGCTGAGGCTAAAGAGGATATTTCCACGGTAATTAATCAACTGTGGCAGTCCTACACGCAAAAAGTTGAGGGTCTGCGCGGCCTTGAAAAAGGCACCATCGACAACCTAGCTAATAACCTGCATAACCAGCTACAAAAAACTCAAGGTGATACCGCCAAACTGGCTTATGAGGCGGGTCTAATCGACTATATTGCGACCCGAAGCGAGATGCATAATTACCTAAATTCACAAATTCCCAATGATATACATGGTGAATTTATTGCTATTGATATGCCTTTCTATATAGCCAATATTCGCAACGAAAATAGTCAAAAGCAAGCGTCAGACAAAATAGCTGTCGTGGTTGCTAAGGGGACAATTTTTGATGGCGAGCAACCTGAAGGTGATATCGGCGGCGACACCCTATCTCAGATCTTGTCAGACTTGCGCTATGACCCTCAAGTTAAGGCTATTGTTCTGCGTATTGATAGTCCAGGTGGCAGTGCCTTTGCTTCAGATAATATTCGCGACTCACTTTATGGCCAAGGCAATCAACAGGTTCCTATTGTGGTTTCAATGGGGAGTTATGCCGCTTCTGGTGGTTACTGGATTGCTGCTGAGGCGGATAAAGTCGTCGCCATGCCCACCACAATTACCGGCTCCATCGGCGTTTACAGCATGATTCCAACTTTTGAAAAAACACTGGCAACCCTAGGCGTAAATTCAGATGGTGTGGGTACAACTGATATTGCCGATATAATGCAACTTGATCGGCCAATGAGCAAACAGGCTAAAATCATTCTTCAATCCAGTGTCGATCATATTTATGATCGTTTTATCAATCTGGTAGCCAATGGACGAGGTCAAAACTCGGAAGCTATTCATAACATTGCTCAGGGAAGAATTTGGACCGGCCAACAGGCTCTTGAAAAGGGTTTAGTAGATCAGCTTGGTGGATTAAATGAAGCGATTGAAGCTGCAGCAGAACTAGCAGGTATTGAAGAGTATTCGGTCACTTACCCGTCGCGTATTTTGTCGCCACAGGAACAATTTTTTCAAGATATTAGCCAAAACTTTTCAGCCTCAATTCATAAAATGGGCTTCTCAAAAATCGTTTCAAGCATCTTAAACAGCGAGACTAGGACGGCAATTAGCCCTCTACAATATCTTAGTGAATTTAATGATCCACGGGGTATTTATCTACGCTGCGATAATTGCTCTTTGTAACCTAAGGGCTAAATATCTAACGTTGCTTTCACAAAGGGAGTGGTTAATCTTCTCTGCTCTCTTAATGAGGCACTATCAAGTGCCTCCAATGCACCGATTAATGTCTTAGTATCTCGCGAAAGTCTTGTTAATAAAAATTTTGCAACCTCGTCAGATAGGTACATACCGCGTAGATTACTGCGAAACTGTAGTAGTCGCCGAAGATCATCATCTCCAAAGTCTATTAACCCATGAATTAGGCCAGATTGTAATCTGGAAAGTAGATCAGGTAATTGAATCCCTAAATCTTCTAACAGTAACGAACTAGAGAAAATTAGCTTGGTTCCACTTTGTTTACATTCATTAAATAAATTAAATAGCGGCACCTGCCATTCTTGATTATTGGCCACTGCCTGCAAATCATCTAGGCATACCAATGAAGCTGCTTCAAGTCCTTCAAAAATACTCTGTGGTTGATAGTCCTTAAGTTCTTCAAGAGGCAAATAAATAGCGTCACCCGAGCGATCGAAAGGGCCTCTTTGACAGGCGGCCTGCAACAAATGTGATAAGCCACTCCCTGAATTACCCACTAGGCAAACAAACTGCTGACCACTTTCTTGCAGTAAAAATTTTGCTAACTGCTGCGAAGACCCTTTAGGCGCATAAAAATTATCAAAGGTCGCCTGATCATCAAGCTTTACCTCTAAATGCATTTGATGTAATTGACTCATTGATTTATCCAACGATAAGTTAAGCGACCGATTGATCGATTGTCAGAGGATTTATTATCCTCTAAAAAGCCACTGCGCAGTAATTCAGCATGTAACAGATCAGCCCTAACATTGGTTTCTATTGCCACCACCAGCTCATCTTTATTGACCGAATATAGCTGAAGGGACTCAACCATTTCCAATTTTTCTAACTGATCCTCAGCCAACTGGTAAGTCGCGAAATTTTCAACGCCCTCAATTTGAGCCAGTAAAAGGTTTGTTTCCAGTTGAGGTATATAGGTATGAGTTCTAAGCAAAGTATCCAAAACGGAATCGACAGAATCAGCCATCAGATTAAATAATGATTCACCTTGAAAATCGTCCATTATGCGCTTGCCCATTTGTTGATAAACCCAGGCACCTCTTACTTGACCGTCCGATGCTTTAAATACCCTGATTGCAAACCAACCATCAGCAGCATAGCGCTGTGAGGCACTATTAAGTCTATCGGCACTTAATGCCCAAGCTTCATTAGCAGATACTGAAAGTTGATCTTCCAAGTCATAGCTTGGGAAAAAATATGATATAGCTCGCTCCTGCATAGCCTGATCGAATGCATTTAATACCTCGGAGAGCGGCTCTTGTGGTTTCGCCTGCTGAGCTAATGACTCATGTATAACACGGCGACCATGTTCTAGGTCATCAACCATTAACCAAACAAGGAAATTGGGGCGTGCGGCTGACACTATGGGCACCTGCGCCTGCTTTAAAAGCTTATCGACAAATGTACGATCAAATTTCACATCCAGAGCCATCACATCTTGGCGATCTAAATCGGTTGTATCCATTTGGCTAAAACCGACCGAATCTAAGAATGCCTTTGGATCGGTTAAAAAGGGCTGAATCTGAGGTGATTGCATAATTTGGCTATCACCACTGAGTTTGATGAGCATGCTCGAAAACGCCTGATCGATACCATTATTTGTTGATTGCACCGATTGATCACTCACTGGCACCAAAACACGATAAAGATTTGCCGTTTGATCAGCACTCGCAAACAGGCTAAAACATAGCAAAATAGTGGGCAACCAACGCTTCAAGACAAAAACTCCAAATTATTTTGCACTATTGTACCAGTGCTTGATGAAAATTTACCCAACTCAGCTTAAAATACCCAACTTCTATTTATCGCTGTGGGATTCATTCATGACCAAATCGACTCAATCTTTGAGTTACAAAGACGCTGGCGTTGATATTGATGCTGGAAATGCACTAATCGAAAAGATCAAAGGTGCGGCTAAACGAACCCGTCGACCTGAAGTAATGGCTGGCCTTGGAGGTTTTGGCGCATTATTTGAACTTCCAACGGGCTATCAACAGCCGGTATTAGTCTCAGGGACTGATGGTGTAGGTACCAAATTAAGATTAGCGCTGGATTCAGGCAAGCACGATACGGTCGGAATTGATCTTGTTGCTATGTGTGTTAATGATCTGATTGTTTGTGGTGCAGAGCCTCTTTTCTTTTTAGATTATTACGCTACCGGCAAACTCGATGTCGATATTGCTGCTTCTGTTGTTCAGGGAATCGCTGATGGCTGCGAATTATCAGGATGCTCGCTTATTGGTGGAGAAACCGCAGAAATGCCGGGCATGTACGAGGGCGAAGACTATGACCTTGCAGGCTTCTGTGTCGGTATTGCTGAAAAATCTGAATTAATTGATGGTTCTAAAGTTGCTGTTGGCGACACTATCATCGGCATGGCATCTACCGGGCCGCACTCTAATGGTTACTCTTTAATTCGCAAGGTGCTAGAAATCACTGGCACGGATCCAGCCACCTATGAACTTGGCGGTGAAAAGCTTATTGATCTGCTGATGGCGCCAACAAAAATTTATGTTAAATCACTTTTAGATTTAATTAGCCAATCTCCCGTTCATGCCATAGCGCATATTACTGGAGGAGGCCTCTTGGAAAATATTCCCCGCGTCTTGCCTGAAAATGCCACAGCGGTAATAGATACTAACGCATGGCAACGCCCGATAGTTTTTGACTGGCTTCAAGAACAGGGAAATATTGACGCGTTAGAGATGTACAGAACGCTAAATTGTGGTGTCGGCATGGTAATCTGTGTTCCCGCTGATGCAGAACAAAAAACTCTGGATATTCTTCGTAGCAATGGAGAGCATGCTTTTGTTCTTGGCACTATTCAAGAAACTAAAGCAGGTCAACCACAGGTTCAATTGGACGGCATGACTGAATGAGCCATAGCGTGCAAAAACGATTGGTAGTTCTAGTCTCTGGCGGCGGATCTAATTTGCAATCCATTATTGATGCCTGCGAGCAACAATCCGTCAATGCTAAAATATCAGCAGTGATAAGTAATAACCCAGATGCAGGCGGGTTAGAAAGAGCTGCTAGGGGCAATATCCCCAATATTGCTCTCGATCATCGAGCCTTTGATAGTCGGGAATCCTTTGACCAAGCGCTTAGTGAACTTATTGATAGTTTTACTCCAGACCTGGTTATTCTAGCTGGCTTTATGCGTATATTAACACCGGACTTTGTAGATCATTATTTGGGCAAAATGATGAATATCCATCCCTCATTATTACCCGCTTACCCTGGTCTTCATACCCATAGGCGCGCCATTGAAGCAGGTGAAAAAGAGGCAGGGGCTACGGTTCACTTTGTTACCCCTGAACTAGATGGCGGCCCAGCCATTATTCAAGCAAAGGTTGCAATCTCAAAGACTGACAACGAAGCCACATTGGCAGCAAAAGTGCTTGCTTATGAACATCAAATCTATCCCAAAGCTATTGAATGGTTCTGCGAGGATAGACTACAGATGAGATCTGGCTTTGCTAAAATGGATAATATACAACTGCCGAATCACGGAGTTATTTATAATAGCATTGAACAATTTGATTAAATTACTGTCCTACAAATATGCAACAACTAAAGATATATCTAGTGCCACCAAAGGCGACATCATTATTAAAATTATCGTTGGTCATTATTTTGGCATCGGGCGCTTTTCTAGCATCATATAGCTGGGCTGAAAAACCTCGGGTTGCATCAAATTTTTTAGTGCCCTTTGAGATGAAATATTTCACAAAGGTTAAGGGAATGGATGTTGAGCTCACACAACGTCTTGAGCAGACAAAGAACGGTCAGTATAAGGAAAGCATTGTCGCTGAAGGGGTCCTGGGGAAAGTGACTGAACTTGGTCTTTTTCATATTTCGCAATCTGGCCGTGTAACACCAGATAGTTTTAGTAAAAATCAAAAAACCATTATTGGTAAGCGTTTTGAATCTCAGGAGTATGACTGGCAAGCCAAAAAACTCAATTTTTCTTTTAAAGAGAGATCTGGAAGCTTGGATTTACTGGAAAATTATCAGGATACAATGACTCACAAGCAACAGCTGCGGTTTGATTTAGCTTCTGGATTACATGATATCTACTACACAGTTATTAAGAATGGACAAATCAAAAACTATCGGTACTTAGTTGTTGGAAATGAGATATTAGATACTGAGATCGGTCGGTTAAACACGACCATTTTACAGCGCAAAGATATTGTTAATGGCGAGGAATCAACAGAGACTCAGTCAACAATCTGGCTGGCGTCGGATTGGGATTATCTTATGTTGAAATTTACAACCTTCAACAAAGGTGACACAAAAACAGTGACATTTACTCAGGGAGCTCTAAACGGGCAACCTATTACACCCCTAGAAGCAAAAGCAGAGACGTAAGTATGACTACAAAAAAATCAGGCTCTAGTAAGTTCACAATCGCTATCGGTAGCTTTGTTGCTGTTGCGCTTATTTTAGGCTTGCTCTACAAAACAGGCAGCCTTTCTAAACAAAGTGAACTTGAATTACTGGGTGTTATTCCTGAGCAAACGATTATTGAGTCTGCTGTGAGCGATATAACTCCGCCATCTGCAAATATACCTCAACAGACTGAGAATGTTGCTGCGCCAATAGAGCCTATGCAGACAGCTGAGTCTACTGTAGATAATCAGGCACAGTCAGCGACCAAACCAGAAGTATCCAAGCTGCCCGCTCTAAACAGCAGTGATGAATTTGTTAGAGAGACATTATTATCAACTCAATCAAGCAAGGTTACAGAGTGGCTAAAATCCGATGACCTTATTCGACGCTCTGCCAGCTTTATGGATGGCTTGGCACGAGGAAATCTATCTGAAAAAGTTTTTCCACTGGGCGTGGCAGAGGGCAAATTCACCACTCATAGGCAGGACGGCAAGATTTGGTTAAATGCTGGAAACTATGAAAGATACAATACTGTTGTCGATATTTTATTAAGTATTGATATGAAAAAAATGGCTAACTTTTTTCACAAAGTAAGGCCTTTGCTTGAATTAGCCTTCTCCGAGCTAGGCTATCGACCACGTCAGATGGACGGTATTATTCTACAAACCATCGACAATATTCTTGCAGCACCTATTATTGTTGAGCCATTGGCGCTTAGCAGAGACTCTGTGGTATATAAATTTGCTGATCAGAAGCTAGAAGAACTGATGCCCTTACAAAAACAACTGTTGCGCGCCGGGCCAGAAAACACCCGACGCATTCAACAGCAGGCCAAAGCCTTGCGAGAAGCGCTACTTAATCCCTAAAATTTGATTAAGTTTTGGGCAGTGTAACCCCAGTTTGACCCTGATATTTTCCACCGCGATCAGCGTACGATGTTTCGCATACCTGATCTGATTCGAAAAATAACATCTGAGCTACACCTTCATTGGCATAAATTTTTGCTGGCAGGTTGGTTGTATTGGAAAATTCCAATGTCACATGACCTTCCCACTCTGGCTCTAAAGGCGTCACATTAACGATAATCCCGCAGCGAGCATAGGTTGATTTACCAAGGCAAACCGTAAGTACCTGACGTGGAATTCTGAAATATTCAACCGTTCGAGCAAGCGCAAATGAGTTTGGCGGGATAATACAGTAGTCGCCCTTGATATCGACAAAGGCGTCATCATCAAAGTTTTTTGGATCTACGGTCTTGGAATGAATATTAGTAAAAATTTTAAATTCATCCGCACAGCGAACATCGTAACCATAGCTTGAAACACCATAAGAAATCACACGCTCATCACCATGATAACGAACCTGTCCAGCCTCATAGGGCTCGATCATCTTGTGTTTTTCGGACATTTCGCGAATCCAATGGTCTGACTTGATACTCATCTACTTGACTCCAACTAGGTGTTATATATGAAAAAATTAGGCTCGTATAATACCGACTTATTGATAGACCGCAAACTGATCTATTCAAAAACTATTTCAGGCGTTGAATCAGCGGCAGATTGATCAAGTTCTGCCCATAATTGCTGAGCAATTCTTGTATAGGACTGGGCTATTTCAGGCTTCTTTTCAGCAATCAATTGCGGATTTCCATTATCTCCCTGCTCGCGAATCGTTCGATCTAAAGGCAGACTACCAAGAAGCTGTGTTTGATATTGTTGAGCAACCTCTTCGCCACCCCCATCACCAAAGATTGCTTCTTCAGCACCGCATTGGGAACAAATATGGGTAGCCATATTTTCAATAATACCAATTACCGGTATCTTTACCTTTAAAAACATCTCAATGCCTTTTTTTGCATCGAGCAAAGCAATATCCTGCGGCGTTGTAACAATAATGGCACCCGAAATTTGTGCCTTTTGCGATAAGGTCAGTTGAATATCACCCGTTCCTGGTGGCATATCAATTACCAAAACATCCAGCTCACCCCATTGGGTTTGCTGCAACATCTGCTGAAGTGCACCGGCAGCCATAGGCCCACGCCATACCATGGGTGTTTTATCAGTGGTTAAATAAGCCATAGACATAGTCGCTAGTCCCTGTGCCATAACCGGTTTGAAAAATTTTTCTTCTACCACGTCTGGACGCTGATCTTCTGGAACAGCAAGCATCATGCCTACACTAGGACCATAAATATCTGCATCTAATAGGCCCACTGACTTGCCAATTGAGTGTAGCGCCAAAGCGATATTAACTGCAGTGGTTGACTTGCCAACACCGCCTTTTCCGGATGCAACGGCAACAATATATTTAACCTTTTCTAACACAAAGACCTCACGACTACTTTTTTAAACGAATATACCTTAATTGCACATGAAAAGTTGGCGTAAAATCGCTATAGTGACGCCTTTATACAATCATTGGATACAAAACCAGAACATGACAGAAATTCGCCAGATTTTGGTCACTAACGCACTGCCTTATGCAAATGCTGCTTTGCACCTTGGACATATACTTGAATATACTCAAACTGATGTTTGGGTTCGCTTCCAGCGCATGCGCGGGCACCAATGTTACTACGTTTCGGCTGATGATGCTCATGGAACGGCAATTATGCTTAAAGCGGATGAAAAAGGCATAAGCCCCGAACAGCATATTGCCGATATGCGCAGTATCCATGAAGCTGATTTTCGTGATTTCCATATTAGTGTTGATAATTATCACAGCACCCATTCAGAGGAAAACAGAGAGCTATCAGAGCTAATTTATAATCGCTTGGTTGCTAATGAGCATATTGCTAAACGTGAAATCACTCAGGCCTTCGATGCTGAAAAACAACTTTTCCTAGCCGATCGCTATATCAAAGGAACCTGCCCAAAATGCAAGGCAGAGGACCAATATGGTGATAACTGTGAAGCCTGTGGCGCGACCTATTCGCCAACTGATCTTATCAATCCAGTATCAGCGCTTTCTGGCACAACACCGATTGAAAAGAAATCTGATCATTACTTCTTTAAATTGCCAGAATTTACTGAATTCTTAAAAACATGGACGCGCAGTGGCGCTGTTCAGGATGAAGTGGCTAATAAGTTGGGTGAATGGCTTGAAACTGGTCTTCAGGAGTGGGATATCAGTCGCGATGCACCCTACTTTGGATTTGAAATCCCCAATGCACCGGGCAAATACTTCTATGTTTGGCTAGATGCACCTATTGGTTATATGGCGAGCTTTAAAAATCTCTGCGATAAAAATAATCTTGATTTTGATCAGTATTGGGGCGCTGATAGTGCCACTGAGCTGTACCATTTTATTGGCAAAGATATTGTTAACTTTCATGCATTATTTTGGCCTGCCATGCTAAATAGCGCGAACTTTAGAACGCCTACTAAAGTCTGTGTTCACGGTTTTGTAACCGTCAATGGCAAGAAAATGTCCAAGTCGCGTGGCACGTTTATTAATGCGCGCTGTTATTTGGATCATTTAAACCCAGAATATCTGCGCTATTACTATGCGTCCAAACTCACTGCTTCAGTGGAAGATATCGATCTTAATCTTGAGGACTTTATCCAAAAAGTTAATAGCGATCTTGTGGGCAAGGTAGTCAATATTGCGAGTCGATGTGCAAAATTTGTGACTAAGGGTAATGACGGTATCCTTTCATCAACTATTGAAAATCCTGAACTTTGGCAACAGGTCAGTGATGCTGGGAAAATCATCGCTGAGCATTATGAGAATCGCGAATTCAGTAAAGCTATCAGAGAAATAATGGCTCAGGCAGATGCAGCTAATGAATATATTGCAGCTAAGGAGCCGTGGAAGCTCAATAAAGATGAGAGTCAGCAGCAAACAGTGCAGGATATTTGCTCCTTGGGAATTAATCTTTTCAGGGTGCTTGTGACGTATTTAAAACCTGTTCTTCCCTCCGTTGCTGAAGATGCCGAGTTGTTTCTTAATGACACTCTCTCATGGAGTAGTATTGAGAGTCCGCTAACAAATCACAAAATTAATAACTTTAAGCCCCTTTTACAACGAGTGGAAAAAGATCAGGTAGACGCTATGGTAGAAGCAAGCAAGCAGGAAGTTGCAGCTGTTATTGAGAAACCCATCGAGGGACCACTCAGCGATGAACCTCTCGCAGAAGAAATTAGCTTTGATGATTTTATCAAAGTCGATTTAAGAGTGGCTCGAATCGTTAAGGCAGAAGCAGTTGAAGGCGCAGATAAATTACTTGCGCTAACCCTTGATATTGGTGGTGAAACTAGAAATGTTTTTTCTGGTATTAAGAGCTCCTACCAGCCGGCAGAACTTGAAGGCAGATTGACAATTATGGTTGCAAATTTGGCACCTCGAAAAATGCGTTTTGGCGTATCTGAAGGCATGGTTTTAGCGGCAGCTGATAAAAAAGGGATTTATTTATTATCACCAGATAGTGGCGCACAACCGGGCCAACGAGTGACATAATTCACATAAACAATTGTATTAGATGGATTTTATTAGTTCCTTGAGTGAATTTCTTATATCTAAATGGACTAAAAACAAGTTTTTTATATATTGAATCGAGATAGTTGATTCCACGATAATACGCTACTACAAGTTTTACATGGGAATAAGATGCAAGAAGTCGCGGTAATACTGGTTAGCTCTGTGCTAATTAATAACTATGTTCTGGTGCAGTTTCTTGGACTGTGCCCGTTTATGGGCGTGTCTAAAAAACTTGAATCAGCCATTGGTATGTCTGCGGCAACCACATTTGTATTAACACTTACCGCTATGGTGAGTTATGTGGTTAACAAAGCAGTGCTTATTCCACTGGATTTAGAATATCTACGCACCATTAGTTTTATTATGGTGATTGCCGCTGTAGTGCAATTTACTAAGATGTTTATCGAAAAAACCAGTCCGCTTTTATATCGCGTTCTTGGTGTATTTTTGCCACTTATCACTACAAACTGTGCGGTGTTGGGTGTTGCGCTACAAAATGCAGCTAAACCACTGAGCTTTGCGCATGCGTCTCTTTATGGTTTTGGCGCTGGAGCAGGCTTCTCCCTAGTGCTTATTTTGTTCTCAGCTATGCGAGAAAGACTTGCAGCTGCAGATATACCACAGCCTTTTGAGGGTGCAGCCATTGCTATGATCACTGCAGGTCTAATGTCGCTTGCTTTTATGGGATTCGGCGGGTTGGTGTAGATGCTCGAGTTTATTTTTCAAAACCCAATTATCTCAGCTTTAATTGCCCTAGCAGGTCTTGGCCTGCTTTTTGGTGCACTGCTAGGATTTGCGGCTGAAAAATTTAAGATTGAAGGCGATCCTGTGATAGATCAGATCGATGGCCTATTGCCGCAAACACAATGTGGCCAATGTGGATTTCCTGGTTGCCGTCCCTACGCAGAATCAATTGCTGGTGGTGATGCCATCAATAAATGTCCTCCTGGGGGGCAATCGACTATTAATGCGATCGCAAATTTACTTGATGTTCCAGCACCCGAATTAGATCAAGAGCATGGTGAAGAGGCTGATGTTAAAACTGTCGCCTATATCCGCGAAGACGAGTGCATTGGATGCACAAAATGTATTCAAGCATGCCCCGTGGATGCCATCTTGGGGGCCGCTAAACTAATGCATACAGTTATTGCCGATGAATGTACTGGCTGTGATCTCTGCGTTGAGCCATGTCCGGTTGATTGTATTGATATGTTACCGGTTGAATCTGGCATTAATCAGTGGCAGTGGCCAACTCCGCCAATTGCCAATGGCTTAATTGCCACAGATAGAACTCATGGTAGTTCAAGTCATGGGGATGCAGCATGAGGCAGACATGGGTCACTCCGGGAGGCGTTCATCCTCCGGAAAATAAACATCAGTCACTAACTCAACCTATTGGTAGCTTGCCAATTCCGGAAAAATTGGTGGTTCCATTAGGCCAGCATATTGGTGCGCCGGCTATTGCCTGTGTAAAACTAGGCGATAAGGTTTTGAAGGGACAAAAAATTGCTGACCCTGCAGGTACAGTATCTGCGGCTATTCATGCCCCTACCTCTGGTACAGTTTCTGCGATTGAAGCTCGACCTATTGCTCACTCGTCCGGTATGGAAGCACTGTGTATTGAGATTACTAGCGATGGAGAAGACCAGTGGGTTCCCCTTTCGGGCATCGCTGATTTTGAACATACTACACCTGAGGCATTGCTATCCATTATTACTAATGCGGGTATTGCCGGCATGGGCGGTGCGGGCTTCCCGACTGCGGTTAAATTAAATCCTGGTTTTCAGCGCCCAATAGATACCTTAATCGTTAATGCTACTGAATGTGAGCCCTATATCACCGCAGATGATTCTCTGATTAGAGAGCGCGCCGAAGAGATAGTTGAGGGTATTCGTATCCTTAGTCATATATTAGGCAATCCAAGTAATATTCTTATTGGCATTGAGGATAATAAACCAGAAGCCATTGAGGCACTGGAACCCCATACAAAGGACACGGGTATTAATGTTGTTTCCTTCCCCACTAAATATCCTTCAGGGGGTGAGAAACAGCTTATTTATATTTTGACTGGCAAGGAATTACCCAGTGGTCAAATTCCAGCGGATATAGGTATGGTCTGTGTCAATATTGGTACAACCTACGCTATAAAACGCGCAGTGGTAGAGGGTGAGCCGCTTGTATCGCGGGTAACCACGATGACGGGTGAAGCCTGTGAAATAAATCGTAACTACGATGTATTAATTGGCACTCCGGTATCTCATATGCTGGAACATAATAAGTTTGATGCAGAAAAATGCAGCCGAGTGATTATGGGCGGCCCTATGATGGGATTTAGCCTTACATCCAAAGATATTCCGATTGTTAAAACTAGTAACTGTATTTTGGCGCCAAGTGTTGAAGAAATTCCACATAATGAACCTGCACAACCCTGCATTAGATGCGGTATGTGTGCAGAGGCCTGCCCTGCTTCGCTATTGCCCCAGCAACTATTCTGGTATTCGCAAGCTAAGGACCATGATCGCCTACAATCACATAATCTCTTTGACTGTATTGAGTGCGGTGCATGCTCCTATGTCTGCCCCAGTAATATCCCTTTGGTTCAATACTACCGAAGCAGTAAAAGCGATATCAAAAAAGCAGAAGAAGAAAAAATTAAGTCTGCCCAGGCTCGTGAACGCTTTGAATTCAGGCAACAACGAATTGAGCAGGCTGAAAAAGAACGTGAAGCCAAGCGCGCTGCTCGACGTGAGGCAGCTCTGGAAGCTAAAAAAACAGCGACTCCAAATTCAGCCGCTGATATTGTTGCTGCCGCCCAAGCGAGAGCAGCGGCTAAAAAGCTAAGTCCAGAGCAGGAGCAGGCTAAACTGGAACGTGCGGTATCCAGTGCCGAAATGCGTGTTCAAAAAGCGCAGGATAAGCTTGAGGCTGCAGTAGCTAGCGAAGAATCCGAAGATAAAATTAAAATTCTAAGTGCTGCCCTGTCAGGTGCCCAGCAAAAACTTGAAAAGGCAAAAACACGCCTTGCGGAGCAATCCAACTAATGGCTTTTAAACAGGTTACATCACCCCATGCCCATGGGGCGCAGAGCACCGCAAAGGTTATGAAACTTGTGGTTTGGGCAACCATACCTGGTCTTATAGCGCTAACTTGGCATTTTGGTTGGGGCTCTTTAATCAATGTAGCTCTGGCCTGTATCACAGCAGTGATCAGTGAAGCCTTGGTTCTTAAGATTCGCAATCGTTCGCTGGGATTTTATTTAGGCGACTACAGTGCTGTGGTTACTGCAGTTCTACTTGGCTTATCCCTTCCACCCCTATGTCCATGGTGGGTGGTGATTATAGGCACAGTGTTCTCTGTAGTTATTGCTAAACAACTATTTGGCGGCCTTGGTTATAACCCCTTTAATCCCGCTATGGTGGGCTATGTGGTTTTGCTCATTTCATTTCCTGTGCAAATGACCACTTGGGTGACGCCAATTGCATTGCTTCCTGAAGGCGTTAGCCATCCAGATTTTATTGAATCGTTAAGACTGGTATTTTCCAGTATGGCACCCGTCGATGGAGTCACTGGCGCTACACCACTTGACAGTTTTAAACATACTAGCGGCCTAACCGTTGATCAAATTTATCAACAGAATCCCTTGTTCAGCCAGGCTATGTTTGCCGGCGTTGGCTGGGAATGGGTCAATCTAGGCTTTTTAGCGGGCGGCATTATTATGCTCGCTAATCGCCTATTTACATGGCATGGCCCAGTTGCCATGCTTGCTACATTATCCTTAATGTCGTTAATATTCTGGGACTCAGGTAGCTCGCAGAGCCCAGGATCCATGCTGATGCATCTATTTAGCGGTGCCTCTATGATGGGTGCATTTTTTATTCTTACCGATCCTGTTTCATCCACCGTTAGTAATCGCGGACGTTTAGTTTATGGCGCACTAATTGGCTTTCTTGTCTATATCATTAGAGCCTGGGGAAATTATCCAGATGCTGTAGCCTTCGCTGTTCTTCTGGCGAATTTTTCTGCACCCTTCATCGATAATTACACCTTGCCACGTACCTATGGTCATACCGATCGTCGTAAAGCTACAGAGAGGATTGAAGACTAATGATTTTTAAATCAATGGGTAATAATAGTTTACTGCTAGCACTTTTTGCTTTGGTAACCGCTTTGGTTCTGGCTTCGACTGACCGTCTAACTGAAGAGCGTATTGCAGAATCCGAACGTCTTGCAGCCCAAAAGGCTTTATTTGAAATTGTTCCAGTGGCACGTCATAACAATGACCTGTTGGTTGATCTTCAACCTATTCCCGAACAATATTGGTCAGATCTCGGCTTAGATAATGGCGGTGATATTCATATTGCGCGACTTGACGATGAGCCAGTGGCTGCTATCGTGCCATCAATCACCCCTGATGGTTATAGTGGTGATATAGCTATGATTGTGGGTATTAATTTTGATGGCACTGTTGCCGGTGTTCGCGTGGTTGAACATAAAGAAACTCCCGGACTGGGCGATAAAATTGAGCTACGAAAAAGTGACTGGATTCTTAGCTTTAATGGCAAATCTCTTAACAACCCCGATCTCAGCAAATGGAATGTTAAAAAAGATCGTGGTGATTTTGATCAATTTACCGGGGCAACAATTACCCCTAAAGCGGTTATTCATCAAATTGCCAAAACATTAGAATACTTTGAAAAAGATAGAGAACGCTTACTTTCAGCGATCAATTTTTCTGAAAATCCATCATTAGGCGAGCAAGCATATAATGAGTAATGTCAGTATTTCAGAGGTTACCAAGAATGGATTATGGACCAATAATCCGGCTTTAGTTCAGTTGCTGGGTTTATGCCCTCTTCTGGCAGTAACCGGAACTGTGGTTAATGCCTTGGGGCTTGGCCTTGCAACCATGATGGTACTGATTGGTTCTAATATTATTGTTTCAATTATTAGGAATCATGTTGGAGACGCAGTAAGACTTCCAGTTTTTGTAATTATTATTGCTACTTTTGTCACCTGCGCAGAGCTTTTAATGAAGGCTTATACTTATGAGCTTTATCAAATTTTAGGTATCTTTATTCCTCTTATTGTTACTAACTGCGCTATTTTAGGTAGAGCTGAAGCCTTTGCCAGTAAACAGCCGGTTGGCTTGGCCGCATTGGATGGCACGATGATGGGTTTAGGCTTCCTATTTGTCCTCTTAATGCTCGGTGGTCTTAGAGAGCTATTAGGTCAAGGCACTCTTTTTGCTGATATGCACTTGCTATTTGGACCCATGGCCCATAACTGGACAATTGCACCCTTTGGCGAAAATTACAGTTTTTTAATTGCTGTTCTTCCGCCGGGGGCATTCTTGGTAATGGGTTTTTTAATGGCTATTAAAAATGCCATTGATTGGCAGATTAAGCTTCGAGCCGATGCCGCTAAGCCAGAGCCTATTAAGGGCGCAAAAAGAATTAGAACTACTGGAAATATTTCTTAACAAAAAATGTAACAATAATTGAGCGCTAGGCAAATCCTAGCGCTCCACATCCTGTTACAGCTTGCGTCCTTTGCTAGCCGCAGTTCTTAATCGCAAGGCGTTTAATTTAATAAAGCCTTCAGCATCCGCTTGATTATAGGCACCACCATCATCATCAAATGTGGCAATATTGGCATCAAATAGACTGTCATCAGACTTCCTTCCAACAACAGTTACATTGCCTTTATACAACTTAACACGCACATCACCGTTTACCACTTGCTGGCTTTGATCGATAGCACTTTGTAACATCAAGCGTTCTGGCGCCCACCAATAACCGTTATAAATTAACTCGGCATACTTAGGCATCAATTCATCTTTAAGATGAGCAACTTCACGGTCAAGAGTAATTGACTCAATCGCGCGATGGGCTTTCATCATCACCGTACCTGCAGGTGTTTCATAGCAACCGCGTGACTTCATACCCACATAACGATTTTCAACGATATCAAGTCGACCCACACCATTGGCGCCAGCCACTTTATTTAAATATTCAATAACCGTAGCTGCAGACATCGGTTTACCATCAATGGCAACAATATCGCCTTGCTGATAGCTAAGATCAAGGTAAGTTGGCTTATCAGGGGCATCTTCTGGTGATACGGTCCAACGCCACATATCATCTTCGGCCTCAGACCAAGGATCCTCAAGATTGCCACCCTCATAAGAGATATGCAGCAAATTAGCATCCATTGAAAAAGGTGATTTTTTACCGCGCTTCATCTCTACCGGAATACTGTGTTTTTCACAATAATCCATTAGCTTATCTCTTGAATTTAAATCCCACTCACGCCATGGTGCAATCACCTGAATACCCGGCTTAAGTGCATAGGCACCCAGCTCAAAGCGTACCTGATCGTTACCCTTGCCAGTGGCACCATGAGAAATAGCATCGGCATTGGTTTCATTGGCAATTTCGATTAATCGCTTGGCAATCAATGGACGAGCGATTGATGTACCGAGAAGATATTCTCCCTCATAAATAGCATTGGCCCTGAACATCGGGAATACAAAATCTTTGGCATACTCTTCACGCAGATCATCAATGTAAATCTCTTTTACCCCTAGCGCTTGAGCTTTGGCGCGAGCGGGCTCGACCTCTTCACCCTGCCCAATATCAGCAGTAAATGTTACTACTTCACATTGATATTCTTCTTGCAACCATTTAACGATAACCGAAGTATCTAGACCGCCCGAATAGGCGAGAACCACTTTATTAACCGATGACACTATTCTGTAACCCTGTAGTTTGATAATTAGGCGAATTTTACCCTAAATTAAACCCGTTGTGTGGTTATTAGTGCGAGTTATTAAAAATGCGTATCATTTACTAATTTGGTCTGTTATGCAGATAAGGATTAGGGTAGGATTAATACCCTTGAAAAGGACCCCTAAATAATGGATCAACTAAGTATTACTCTGCCAGATGACTGGCATCTTCACCTAAGAGATAACGAATCACTTGCCACCACAGTACCTGCGGCAACACGTGGATTTGGTCGTGGCATCGTAATGCCAAATCTAAATCCACCGGTAACAACTGTGGCCGCGGCAAAAGCCTACCGCGATAGAATTCTTGCTAATCGACCTGAGGGTTCGGATTGGGAACCCTTAATGGTTCTCTATTTAACAGACAACACCACCACTGACGAGATAAAAGCGGCTGCCGATAGCGGTTTTGTTCATGGGTGCAAATACTATCCAGCCGGCGCTACAACCAACTCTGATTCTGGGGTTACTGATCTCAACAATATCTATGATGTGCTTGAAACCATGCAAGAGGTTGGCATGACCCTGCAACTTCATGGTGAAGTGACTGATTGCAATATTGATATTTTTGATCGTGAAGCGGTATTTATTGAGCGCTATCTCAAGCAGATGGTTAAAAGTTTTCCTGAATTAAGAGTTATCCTAGAGCATATTACGACCAAGCAAGCCGTAGAATTTGTCTCGGCCGGCAATGAAAATATCGCCGCAACCATCACGCCCCAGCACTTGCTTTACAATCGAAATCATATGCTAGTCGGTGGCATCAGGCCCCATCTATTTTGCTTACCCGTTCTAAAGCGAGACATCCATCAAAAGGCACTTATAGAAGCGGCTGTTAGCGGAGATAAAAAATTCTTTTTAGGAACTGATTCAGCGCCTCACACTAAAGAAAGCAAAGAAAGTTGCTGCGGATGTGCTGGCTGCTTCAGTCACCCAGCTGCGGTAGAGCTTTATGCCGAGGTATTTGATCAGGCAGGCGCCTTAGATAAGCTTGAAGCCTTTGCCAGTATTAATGGCGCTGAATTCTACAGACTTCCTATCAATAACACCAAGATCACACTTAAGCGGGAGTCATGGAAAATTCCTGATTCTTTGCCATTTGGTGACTCACAGATAGTGCCATTGGCCGCTGGGAATAATGTTAGCTGGAAACTCCAACTCTAATGGAAATGCCAGAGGAATTACTTAGACCATCGCTGATTGCTCAACGCTTTCGAGGGTTTTTGCCGGTGGTTATTGATGTGGAAACCGGTGGTTTTAACGCTAAAACTGACGCCATGTTAGAAATTGCTGCGGTTATCCTCGAGATGGATAGTCAGGGTAACTTACAAATAAAAGACCATTACAGTAAGAATATCGAGCCTTTTCCTGGCGCTGTTATTGAGCAGGCTGCACTTGAATTTACCGGTATTGATATTTACGACCCAGAGCGCAATGCTGAAGAAGAAGGCGACGCATTAAGAGAAATCTTTCAACCCATTCGCCGCGAAGTTTCGGAAACGGGCTGTACCCGTGCAGTTATGGTGGCACACAATGCGCATTTTGATCTTGGATTTGTTAATGCAGCGGTTGAACGAGCACAGATCAAGCGCAATCCTTTTCACCCATTTTCGTGCTTTGATACCTCAAGTTTATCCGGGCTGGCTTATGGACAAACAGTATTAGCAAAAGCCTGCCAAGCAGCAAAAATAGACTTTAATAATCAGGATGCACATAGCGCGCTATATGACACCACAAAAACCGCTGAACTTTTTTGTAGCATTGTTAATCGCTGGAAAGAGTTAGGTGGCTGGCCTAACGACTAATTATTTATCCTGCAACTTAAGAGCAGCTTGATAAATAGCTTTTTTATCGAGACCGCATATTTTAGCGGTCAGCGATGCTGCCTTAGAGGCAGGTAATTCTTTTAAAAGTAATTTAAGCACCTTTTCTGAATCCACCCTGCTGGCCACTGTCTTTTCATCTGCTCCAGCAATCACCAACACAATTTCACCACGCTGCTGATTAGAATCCTCAGCGATTTGTTGACGCAATTTTCCCAAATCCCCCTGTAGAAATGTTTCAAACGCTTTACTAATTTCGCGCGCCATAAATGCCTGACGTTGATCACCAAACACATCGATTAAATCCTCCACAGTTTCAAGAATGCGGTGGGGAGCCTCGTAGAAGACTAATGTATTGGTTGAAGACTTTAAGGCTGATAAGGCGGTTTTTCTTTGGCCACTTTTAACGGGTAAAAAACCACCGAAATAAAAACTATCTGTGGGCAATCCAGAAACACTTAATGCTGCAATAGCGGCGCAAGCACCAGGAATAGGTACCACCGAAATATCACGTTTTCGAGCTTCTGCAACAATTCGATAACCTGGGTCTGAAATCAGCGGTGTTCCAGCATCTGATATAAGTGCAATATCCTCACCTGCTTGCAAACGCTTAAGCAATTTTTCCATGGTCTGTTTATCCCCATGATCATGGTAGGCTATGCAGGGCTTGTCGATGCTGAAATGATTTAATAACTTTTTACTATGGCGCGTATCCTCACAGGCAATTACACTGGCGGACTGGAGAGTCTGCACTGCACGAGGTACCATGTCCTGTAGGTTACCTATAGGAGTTGCTACAATACTCAATGTACCGGTTCGATTAGAGTCCATGAAAATATACACTTCACCTTTATTGATAGTTGTGAGCATCTTAGCCTTAATTGGGGGCTGTGCGCCAACTTCAACACTACAAAATGACACCGAATCAGCAAATAAGATTCTGAGTGACACCCCTGCTCTGCCCAATCAAGAGTTCTCAGCCATAGTTCAGATCGACCAGTTGTCTGATTTAGAAAAATTATTACAGGCTGAATTACTGTTTGAAGCGAACAAAATTGAAGAAAGTAAACCCTATCTTGTTAGAGTTAATCCGGACAAACTAGATAATCGCAGTTTTGTTCGCTACAGCATTCTAACCGCAAATATGAATATTGCGAATGCTCAACTTGAACTTGCCTCACAAGCACTAGAAACACCGCGCTTTAACGCTCTGATTGGTCGACAAAAAACTGAATTGCGCAGTGAAATAATTCGACTACAAACTGATGTTGCAATGGCTCTAGGTAATTATCCAATGGGCTTAGAGAAACTGATTAAGTTAGCTCGAATAACTAAGCGAAAAAGTGAAATTAAAGCTATCCACGATGAGATTTGGTCCGTTCTTTACCTGATGCCCTATCAAGCTCTAACCGAGCAGAATAATAAAAGTTATCAGCACAGAGGCTGGCTAAAACTTGCCGCTTCAAGCAGAGAATATCAACTGCACCCCAATGAGCAGATAAAAATATTAAACGCTTGGCGTCGCAACTGGAAAAAACACCCAGCAGCAAAAAATCCGCCCAGTTATTTTAGTGGCAGCACATTTTGGAATAGCAATCCAGACAGCATTGGTCTACTTGTTCCCCTCCAGGAAAACTATTTAACAGCCAGTAAAACTCTGATAGACGGTTTTATGGATGCCTATTATAGCGCCATGAACTTGCAGACTAAGAAATCTAAAAAACTCCCTGAGGTGCGAATTTATGATAGCTCCTCAGATAAAATAACTGCTGTATATAATCAGGCGGTCAAAGATGGGATGGATCTTATTATCGGACCTATGCGGCAGTCTGAGGTTGAAAACCTTGGCAAGCTAGACGAATTTCCAGTACCAACCATTAGCTTAAATCGTCTAGACAACCCACCAGTATCGGCAACTGACAATCTATACCAATTTGGCCTTTCCACCGAGGATGAATTAACACAGATTGCTAAAAAGGCGTGGCAGCGAGGTCATAGAAATATTTTAATAATTGCACCGAATAACAACTGGGGCAGAAAATCTGCAGACTTTATGAGTCAGCATTGGGTCACCAAAGGCGGTGTTATTGTAGAGGATGTTCGCTACCCACTATCAGTCAATGATTTTACAAAATTGCTTAAACAGCCATTGCAAATAGATTTAAGTGAAAAGCGCGGACTTAATATCAAGCGCTTTATTAATAGCCGAGTCAAATATAGTGCCCGACGACGACAGGATATAGATTTAGTGGTTATGCTTGGCTACCCCCTTAAAGCCCGCCAAATTAAACCTGCGCTTGATTTTTTATATGCCTCAGAAATTCCTGTTATGGCAACCTCTCATATATACAG
>JAYQEC010000016.1:0-30258 GCA_038138645.1 Porticoccaceae bacterium
TTCTAGGCTTACTACCCTTACCACCATTTGATTCAGGGAAGTGTCTATCCCTCGTAGCTTTATCTAATTTATGTAAATGACCCTTCATCTAATTCATCCTCGAAGTTTGCAGACATTCTATCGTAAACAATGTCTAAAATTTCACGCATTAACATTTCATCCCTGTCTATTAAAGCATTACCGAAACTTTGAATCAACTCCAAGTCTGTATCACTCACATACTCATCACTTTCAATCATTATCATCGTATGCTTCCAAAGTATCTCTCATTATTATCTGTTTACACAAGTCAATGTAGAATACCGTTTTTTCATCGATTAGAGAGCTTGCAACCTCAACCTGACCCTCTTCTATAGTAATTATAATTAAATCGCCTGTAAAGCCTTCTAAGGGCGTTGTAGGCATATTAGGGCGAATAGGGGTTACTTTCATAAGACTCCAAATTTTTTTTTGAGCGATGCATATATATACATACATGACGCGCCTTCGGGAGGGGGGGGTACTGTATATGCAACCAGTGGATATTTATCCAGTGCTGTACGGATACACAGTGCCTAGCCTTCCTCTTTATTATCGGCTTGCAAACCATCAAAGCGTTTTCTTTGTAGGGATACAGTTACTCCCGCATCGCCTGACATCTCTACTGCTTTTAATGTGGGTTGGATATACTTGCTAACCCTATCGAATGCTTCTACGCTTGCTTTATAGTCTGCAATCTCTCCGGTTGTCTCTGCTATCTCTTGAATCTTTAACGCTGATTCTATTGCATTGATAACAGGGTTAAACTCGCCTTTGTATTTACGCTGTAGATATTCATCGAGTACGCGCCTATATGGTTTATTGGTGCTACCGGGTGGACGTCCGCGTTTAGCCATTAGTTAAATCTCCAAGTCTTTGATTTTAGGTTGATAAATAATTGATCATATTTTAACCAATTATAGCATAATTTAATGTTTATATCCCTCTTATCGTATATAAAGTCCCTTTCGTCTCATTAGTATTGCAAGATGTTTTTGCCCGTTTACAATGCGAAACCATAAACACAAACAACCAATTAGGAGTTACAACAATGATTAAAAATCAATACGAGCTAGAACAGTTAGCAAAACAAATCGCGCAAGATGCTCAACAAGAGTCTCTAGAGTTTGGAACTGACGCTTATGATTATATGCATCAACAATGCGATGGACATGAAGATGTTATTTATACATATAAAGCAATAGAGTTATGCCAAAATTGTGATACTGATGATGGTGAGTATCAGCTAGAGGAAATAGACTTCAAGCCTGCTAGTTTCGGTGATTATGCTTGTAAATTAGCTTATGCAACACTTTTCCAAGCGTGCGTTTATGCTTTTGATGACTTGCCAAACAAAGAATTGGATTAATCACACTAGAGGAAATGACAATGAAAATTAAACAGGAACATTTTGACTATATGAAATCTGAAATTGAGCGTGTATTGGCTAGATATCCCAACATAACGCACGAATACGAAACAGGGCAATTCCCTAATGCTGATAAGGTTCACAATTTACAGACTAGGTTTAACCATGATTTGGCATTTGGTGCGGGTTTAACTAGATTTATTTGTGATAACCTGTATCCATACCTAGAGGATAGCCATATCAAAACAGCATTGAAGAAAATATGCCCAACAATAGAGAGGAAATTCTAATGACTATCTATCAAAGAAACTGTAACGCGACTCGATACCTAGCAATTAAGGAATGGCAAAAAAAAGATAAGCGTAAAAAGATAAACGCGCATCTTTGGCTAGCTACTGGACTTGCCCTATATGTATGCCTAGCAATTCAAATTGTGAGGATAGTGTTATGAAATATACAGTAGGTTATCAATACACTGTTTACAGTGCACTAGATGTTGATGCTGATAGTGCAATACAGGCAGAAAAAAAAGTTAAGGATATGCTCCGAGAGCATGGACTAGCAATAGTTAATGTAGAGGAAAGTGATTACTCAATAGACTTTGTAGAGGAAATAGAATGAAATATGAAGAGTACAGAAAAAAGCTAAAAATGTTGACGGCTAAGTATATTGAAGCCTATAAAAAATATGGTTGGAATGCTAATACTACTAAAAATCTGAGACAACAAAAAAGAGATTTTAATAATAAATATGAATCGCATGGCTATAGGTATTCACTTGAGATTTTAACAGGTAAGAGGGGGTTATAATGAAATACGTAGTTGTATGGTTTACTGATGCGGGGCAACACGCGCTCCGCTTTCCAACCCTTGAACAAGCTAACAAGTTTAAGGATATTTTAATAGCTGATGAACATGATGATATTTATGTGGCTCAAATAGTAGAGGAAATTGTAAAATGAAAAATTATATTATAGGTTTTAGCTTTGTTGAGTTCGCCAAAGTAAAGGTACAGGCAGAGAGTCAATCACAAGCAGAAAGCGCGGTCTATAAAATGCTTGAAGAATATGGAATGCCCCCCAGTGCAAAAGTATTTGATAGAGAATATTCAGTGGACTACGCAGAGGAAATAAGAGAGAGACATTAGCACCCTGTAGGTTGGTATACCCTTACCCATTAAACGCGCTTAGAAATCCCTCTAGGCGCGTTTTTTATGCTTCCAAGTATAGACTTGCCTATCTTCCCTGATATTTATCTCTAAGGTAATTCATAGAGACTGGGAGTTCATCGCATGAGCCATCATTCACTTCATTAAGTATCCAAATGCCACGCCATGAGCCATTGGTTTGAGCAGTCAAATAGTCTTCATCGTGTTGGTAGTAAATGCCTGAGAACAAGCCCAAGATATTCTTACCATCAGCCCTGCGAGCGTATGCAATATCCCTATCCTGAACGTGACCCATCACGCAAGACATCATCTTCTTGGATAACATATTTTTAGCACTAGAGACAGGTCTGCCCATGATACCACTTGTGAAGTAATGAGAGTAAGCTATTCCATCTATGACTGCGACTTCCAGAAAATCATAGACTTCCCAACCAAACTCATCTAGTTTGAAATCATCGTAACCTATCAACCCATCTAGTTTTGGATCGGCTTCAATAGCGCGTTCAATTCTTTGTTCATGGTTTCCGATAGTGAATACCAGTCGTGGATTCCATTGTCGTTGCTTATTCTTGATGAGTCTACGCTGTTCTTCCCTGATGGGTTTGAGGAATGTTTCCATTCCACTGATGCCTGCTTCAATGTCTGCTGTGTAACGTCTTCCCTCAAAGGACTTCTTGCCGATGTCCCATGCACTAAGGCTAGGCATATCAAAATGATCGCCAATATGGATAATAACGTCTGGTTTTTTATCGACAGCATATAATCCTGCCCATCTTAGATGGTCTAAAGGTTGATTAGGTTTAACTTGGGTGTCTGGTATTACAAGATGCTTGGTCATACTTTTCCCTCGCATTGCGAATTATAATGATTTTATCACGCATTTCTAATGCTGTATATTTATACAGTACATACCAAATTGTAATGGTTCGTTTCGGTTACTGGTGAACCACGCCAGTTACACAGGCTAACGCCCTAACCTAGAGGAGTATTAGTGTTGCAATGACTACACCTACGCCACTGCCCAAAACGATTAACTCGGAACGCTTGAACGTGTACTCTTTCTTGAGCCACGCCATCAAATCTCCCTTTGCGTCTTGTAATTCTTCTTGCGCTTCATCGATGGCTTTATCTGCCAACTCATGGGCTTCTTCAATAGCTTGCTTAATTTTCTTACTTGGCATAATTTTACCCCTTAAAATGGTACGTCTTCACTTAGGAAGTCATCTTGTTTTTTAGGTTGTCCGCCCTCAGTGTAGATAACCTTGCAGTTACCTAGAATGGGTGGTCGTTCTGCACCAGACTCGCGCTCTTCTTTTGTTTGAGACTGTGCAATGAACCCATGATTGCCATACTGGTCTTCTTCAGTAGGATTGATAAAGGTGGTCAGGTTTAGATACTTAGCTACTGACCCATCTTTTTTAGTTACTTCTTTCAATCGTGACTTATCAATCTTTGTCACATCTAACGATAGCGATACGCCTATCTTACTCATGTTAAATTCCTCACTTCTGATTTGATTTCCTCTACGGCTAGACTAATCTGTTCAGCCAGTTTCTTAATAAACTTTTCATCGCGCTCAACACGCACAACAAAAGGCTTCATCTCAGGGTGGTATGACATAAAATCCCACCATTCTCTGCCTGTAATGTACAAGCAACCCTGTACCTGAGCATAGTGTTTACTCGGACATACGCCCTTTCTACTCCATGCTATGTGGTTCTTTGGTGATGGGCATTTAAACTCTACACCCCCATCATCATTAATTAATCCATCAGGACTGCAACCGAACTCGCCTGAGTCATCTAGTATAAACCCTACTTCTTCTACGTCAACACCATGCATAAACTCATAGGTTGCCCTAGCTTCAGGCTCTAACTCAGTCCCTCTCTGCATCCACTCATTCACAAAGATTGGCTCACGCTCCCCTGTGATTCTCTCTGCAATCATCTCGCTGATATAATCATCAGCCGAGGCACTAGGCTTCCCTGCCGTAGTGATTAGCTTTGAGAACTGACTAGCACTGGGTCTTCCTAACCTAGCGTCTAGCCATTCCTGTGTGCCCTGTTCAGCTTCCAGTATTCTCAAGTTTCTTCTCCAAGATAGACAAGGCTCGGTCATACTGGGCTACTGATAGATCATCTACAGTCTTACACTTGAACACCTGACAGAACTTCTTAACATCACTCTCTGTTTGCTCAAGCAATCCTTTCAACTTAGATGACTGTTCATCACTGATGGGTGTATCCACTACAGCTAGTGGCAGGTCTTCCCCGGCGTAGATGTAATGACCCAAACCAAACATAGCTATACACTTAACTAGGCATCGCATCCGAGTATCTGATACCTGCCTACTGGTTGGACTTATTATGGAGTTATTTCTATTATCCATCACTGGCAACCACATACGTCTAGTAATGCCCTCGATGGTCAACTCTACCTCTACCTCTACACTACCATCAGGCGCGATGTTAGGCTCAAAGTAACAATAACTAGCATCAGGATAATGCTTCATCAATGTACCCCAAGCATACGCCCATGAAAGGTAACTCAAGTTACCCTTCTTCTCGATATGCTTTGATACATCAATCGCTGACAGCGTTGTCCATACATTACTCATTATGCACCCCCCATTATTTCTTCAAACTGTCTCTCACTATACCAAGTGGCGTTCTGTTCTTTGGCATACTGTGTACCATAGCCTAAGTAATACTCTTCAGTCTCACAATCTCTAGCTTGATACCCATGTACACAGTCCCACTCGCCACGCTCAAAATCATTTAGCTTATTTAAATCACTCATCTCTTAACCTCATTTGTGTAATGTGCTCATCAATATAATCAAGTGTATTTTGATTAAACAAATTAAAAGTCGCCTCAACTAACTTACCTACCTTTTCATAGTTAAGGTCTGCCAGTGCTTGAAGTACATCCTGATGGTACTTCTCCATATCTTCCATGCTCTCATAATACTCACCTATCAATACTTCCTGCAAAGTAACAGGGTCGTTACGCAGTAGGTCAACAGTGTATTGCCATGCAGTATCGTCTATTTCTTTGCCTGAACTTCTAGGATTGATTAGGGGAAACTGTGTCTCTGCCCTATCATGGTGATAATAATCAAATATTATTGGTTTCATTTGCTTCTCCTCGTGTTTGTATAGTGTCATATTAGTGGGTTGTTACACCTATGTCAATATTTATTTGCAAATTATTTTACATTAGTATATGCTTGTCACAAATCACTAAGGAGATCCGCATGGATATTAACAAATCGCTAGACTTTTATATGAAAACCCATCGCATGACCCAAGCTGATATAGCTAGAGAGGGTGGACTATCACCGGCTACTGTTAGTTTGATAAGAAACAACCACCGCGATCCAAGCTGTGCCACACTAGTTGCACTGTCCGATCTATTCCAAGTACCAGTCAGCGAGTTTATCAGGGCAGGTGAGCATGGATAGAGGCTACTACGCAATCATCCCTGCATCAGTCAGATACGATGAGAGTCTAACGCCAAACGCCAAGCTACTTTATGGTGAGATTACTGCGTTGTGTAATGAGAGAGGATACTGTTGGGCAACCAATGGTTACTTTGCAGAACTATACAATGTAAGCAAGGTATCTGTGAGCAAATGGATAGGCAATCTAAAAGACGCAGGCTACATCAGTATTGAGATGGAGCAGGATAGGGGTACTAAACAAATCTTAAACAGGTATATAAGATTAGTTAATGACCCTATTAAAGAAAACTTAAATACCCCACAAAGAAAAGTTAATGGGGGTATTAAAGAAAAGTTTAAGGATAATAATACAGTTAATACTACATCTAATATTACAGTTAATAATATAGATCATTTTGAGTCATTCTGGACTGTTTACCCAAGAAAAGTTGGCAAAGCACAAGCCAAGAAAGCATGGGATAAACTTAAACTTGATGATGATACTGTAAGGATGATAGCTGAGAACATTGCATTAAGGATAAAACATGGCGAGTGGAGTGATGCTAACAAGACTTTCATTCCCCATGCGTCAACCTATCTAAACAATGCAAGGTGGGAAGACGAGGTTGATACCACGCAAAGGGTGGCTAAAAAACCGGATCAAATAAAGAAACGCGATATTGAAGTAGCATTAAACGATAGATCATGGGCTAACTAACATTAACTGGGGGAGTTATGAGAGTTGTATCTTGGTTCAGTTGCGGTGCGGCAAGTGCATTTGCAACATACTTAGCGAAAGAAAAGTACAAGGAAGAAGAGTTTGAGGCAGTTTATTGTCGAGTGGCAGAAGAACATGAGGATAACCTTAGATTTTTAAACGAATACCAAAACAAATGCGAACTACCAGTAAAGATTATTGGTGATGAGAGTAAAGACTTTTCTATTTACAAAGTATTTAGAGACAGAAAGTTTATTAAAGGGCAGACTGGTGCTCCATGTACAATGATTCTAAAGAAAGATGTCAGGAAATCATACCAACTGCCAACAGACATACAAGTGTTTGGATATACAGTTGAAGAAGAGTCTAGGGCTAACAGATTTATTGACTCAAATAATGATGTTGATGCTGATTTTATACTCATGGAACAAGGCTACACAAAGAAAGATTGTATTGAGTTTGTAAAAGATATGGGCATAGAAATACCTGTTATGTACCGGCTAGGCTACAACAACAACAACTGCGTTGGATGCGTTAAGGGGGGCATGGGATACTGGAACAAGATACGCAAAGACTTCCCTGATGCGTTTAACAGGATGGCTAAGTTAGAAAGAGAGATAGGACACGCTATCAACAAAGATAAAATTGGAGCAGTTTTTTTAGACGAACTAGACCCAGAAAGGGGAAGGTTCAAAGAAGATATGCCTGCTGACTGTGGGTTTACATGTGAATGGCAACAAGCCAAACTTTTTTAGGAGAAAACAATGACACAAGTAGAGAGAGTTTTAGATTATTTAAAAGATGGTAAAAAATTAACCTGCCTAAATGCTTTTGAAGAACTGGGCATTACACAAGTGGCGGCTAGAATCTTTGAGTTGAAGCTACAAGGGCATGAGATAAAAACTACACGAAAAAAAGTAACCAATCGCTACAATGAAATATGTAGTGTAGCTGAATACTACATGGAGAATTGATATGGCTGATAGAAGAGTCAATATGCAAAAGACGCATGGTGGTGAAAATTTGTACAAGTTTGTAGGTACAGAGAATGGTAAGTTCAAGCGCGGTGAGTATTATACTTACAGGCAAATGAGCAAGCTAACAGGTCTGGCAATACCTACACTGCGGACAAGACTTGGTTGCATTGAGGGTAAAGTGATTACTGATGAGGCTATTGCTCCAAAAAGAAAGCCTTTCACAAACTCTGATGGCACACCTTTTTCACAAATGGTTAAACAAAACATACCTGATAGGTGTGAAACTGATTCTGAGAAGATGATGAATAAATACTTGAGGTTAGCGTTATGAATGGTGCGGCTTGGACTGTCAACTGTCCTAAGAAACTAGCGATGTACAAAGAGTTTGTCGATGAGATGTATGACAAGCATAAGTACGTTACCTTTGAGTACAAGCTAGGGAAGCCAAGAAGCATAAAGCAGAACAATGCTATGTGGGTGTTCTGTAGAGATATAGCCAAGCGATGTAATGATGCAGGGTTTCCTTGTGTCATTACTAGCCCTGTACTGAGTAAGCCTATCGAAGCCCCTTGGACTGACCGCAGTGTGATGGACTTGATATGGATGACAGTGCAACGTGCTATGTATCCAAACAAGGATGAGAGCAGTAGGCAGTTGTCTACTGATGAAGTACCATTGGTAGCTGAAACAATCATAAGACATTTGGCAGAAAAATATGGACTATATGTATCATTCCCTACTAAGGAATTTAAAAATGGCAATAAAGCGTGATGCGGCAGATAAGTGGTTTAGCAATGTAGTTAGGAAGAAAGCAGGGTATGTGTGTGAACACTGCAACAAAGTAGATGCGAGAATGGAGTGCGCTCACATCTATGGCAGGGCGGCAAAGTCAGTGAGGTGGTCGTTAGACAATGCAGTATGTCTATGTCATTACTGCCACATGAAGTTTACTGCTAACCCACTGGAGTTTACAGCGTGGTTGGAAGAAACACTGGGTCAGGGACACATGGATATGCTGAGAGAAAAGTGGCAAGTCCTGATGAAGACAAACAAGAAGTTGAGGTTAGAGATAGCGAAGCATTACAGGGAAGAACTGAAGAAGATGGATGAAGATGAGAACTACGAACCAGTCAGTTATAACTGAGGTGAGATATGAGTGATAGTACGTTGGAGATAATGTTTGACCGTATGGAGCAACATGGGCTGTGCGACCTGAAGACCAGACTGATTAATGTACTACAATCGGCAGTGTATGAGGGCGCATTGAACTACGCTAGAGAAGAGATCATTAATCTTTGGGATGAGATGGAGCAGGAAATTGCCAAGGTGTTAGAGCCACCTACTGAAGAGCAATTAAAACTTGAACATCCTGAGATGTTAGATATATAATACAAGTGTAGTATGTTTTGTTCCCCTAGTTAAGTTGTTTGCCTCACTGTATGTGGGGCATTTTTTTTGGTATAATTGGGGACATGTCTCAGTCTCTATTAAAACGCATTGGCGTATCAGGTTATAACAAACCTAAACGCACCCCCAATCACCCAACCAAGTCCCATGTGGTCGTGGCGAAAGAGGGTGACAAAGTAAAAACAATTCGCTACGGTCAGCAAGGCGTTCGTGGTGCAGGAAGCAACCCACAGACCGCTAAAGATAAGGCTAGACGCAAATCATTCAAGGCTCGCCATGCTAAGAACATCGCCAAGGGTAAGATGTCTGCGGCTTGGTGGGCAAATAAATCAAAGTGGTAGGAGATAACCATGCCATACGGTAAAGGTACATACGGTTCAAAGGTGGGAAGACCACCTAAGAAGGACAAGAAAAAGAAGAAGTCATTGCTAGGAATGGGCTATGGCAGTAAACGCGGCAGGTAATTACACCAAGCCAACCATGCGTAAGAACCTGTTTAACAAAATCAAAGCAGGTAACAAGGGTGGTAGGGCAGGGCAATGGTCAGCGCGTAAGGCGCAGATGCTCGCTCGCATGTATAAAGCCAAAGGCGGTGGGTACAAGTAATGCTTGCTAAATCACAACGTAGTTTAAAAAAGTGGACTAAACAAGACTGGGGTACTAAATCAGGTAAGCCTAGCACTCAAGGTTCACAGGCTACAGGGGAAAGATACCTACCTAGAAAGGTTAGACAAGCACTTACCCCTCAAGAGTATGCCGCCACATCAGCAAAGAAGAGACGCGACACTGCGGCAGGAAAGCAGTTTAGTTCTCAGCCTAAGAAGATCAGAAAGAAAACCAGACGCAAGTCACTACTATCTTAGTATTCCCACACCACTGGTGTAGTCTCTCGAATATCTACATGGATAAAGGATTTGTGTACGCCTACTCCAGTAAACCCTAAACGCATCGCCTCACTAACAATTTTATATCTCTCTGCACCGCCAGACACAGCAATGTCTGCGGCTATACCTTGTGCATGAGTACCTGCTTTTGCTTTTCGAGCCTCAATAGGGTGAGAGGGATCACGATACCCTGATGATATAACAAACGGAAAGCCACACGCTTCTCGCAACTCATCTAGCTTGTGGATAAACTCATCCTTCATTTCGTTGTTGCCTGTTACCTGACAATCAAACTCATCTTTACTAAAATATTTAAACATTATTCACCTCGATACGGATTCGCGAGAAAGTCCATGCCCTGCCAAAGCGAGTCAACTTCCTTATCAATTTTATCTAGCCTACCCTGTATCTTATCACTATTTTCTGTAGCAAGTTTAGCTTTTTCTACAGTTACCTGCATCTCAGTGACTAGCTTTTCTACCTCAACCACTCTTTCTTGTAGTGATATAAGTTCTTTTTGACGCTCCATGATAGTCTCAAGGTTACTGCCCAAGGCTACTAATTGCTCTTGCATCTCAGTGGTATCAGGGATTGGTCTATTCTCTACTGCCTCAAGCCGAGAGTAAAGACTACTGGCTGTCCATACAGTACCACCTATGGATGTCCCTATCGTCAAAACAATGGCGATCCATACACCCTTGAGTTTAGTGCCACCAATGTTAAGTTCTGTTTCAGTGAGCATACTGTTCCTCACAGTAATCGAAGAAGCAATCATTAGCTGTTGGACCAGAGGTGTAGAAATCACCTTCTTGCCCTGATGCTAGTATATTAGCTGTTGTAGTATAAGCATCAATCATACCATAGATAAGAACAGAGTCAGTAGTGTGGAATGATAGCGTAGCTATACCTGTTGAGGCATCAAACACTGCATCGTAAGCATTTAGGAAATCCTCTCCCATCATATCTACTTCTGCCTGCATATCCTGCACCAAGCCCTCATCGTTTTGCACTGCAACAAACGCGGCAAATGTCTGGGCTGACTGCTCAACAGTATCAAGGCTTTCATTGTACACATCAACGTGGACATCAGTGATCTCAACATTGTTGTCTGCTATGTATGACTGCACCGCCTGCGCTTCTACAGCATCACCACTTTCCTGTGCCTGCTCTGCCATGTCATTTACTTTAACCGCGTGTATCAATACCTCTGACGCGCCCACAAATGCGTTTACAGCCGAATTAAGCTCAGACCTAGCCTCATCTACCTGCCCGCCTACAAACTCTTCTACGGTCATTGTATACACAGCTTCCGTTGTCATTTGTAAAGCATTGTTATAGGCTTGTGCTTGTTCGTAGGTTAGTTTGACATCATCAACAGTACCTACAGGCGCAATGTATCCTTGGTTTGCTAGCACTTCCATGCCAGATACACGCTGTATGCCTGCATCAAATGTATCTACGATGCTCTGACTTTTATTTACTAAGTTACTTAGATCAATGCTCTGGGCGGAAACGCTCAGAGATGCTAAGATTATCGCCAGTATCTTCTTCATCTAACTCTACTCCTATACCAAGTAATTGATTGTAATGTTCTTCCTTTTCTGTGTAATCAGGGATGAACAGTTTTGGGTTATTCTTCATAGCTATAAAAGCATTCTTGCCAAACACCATGCGACCATTCACCAAAATAGGGCATGGCGTACCTGCAATAAACATGGCAGTCCACACTGCACTGTTCTGGCACATAAGTGATACAGATGCGATAGACATTCCGAGGTCTTTCAAAACCTTTGCATCCTTTCTCCGGTTACACTCTATGTCCTGCACATACTTACCACCACTCAAACCAAGCACATCTACCTGTAGACCACCGCTTGCAGATCGTAGACAAGTATCTTGCCCCGATGACATTAATGATGGGGCTATCGCAGTGTTTACAGGCGTAGGCTTTCCTGCCCCTGCACCTATATTCTGGGTGGTCGTACTACTTGTATTGTTATGGCTGTTGACCGTAGAGTCTTGCGTATTCGTATTCAGATCACCAGTTTGTTGGCTTTCTGATGCGAACACTGGTACAGATAACAGTAGTAATAACAGTAGTCTCACTTACGCAAACTCATCAGCTTGGACACACCCTTAATACCAAAGCTACTTGAGATGGCTATAAATAGTAAATACTGATACCACTCAGGCAAATTAGATAGCGCGACAAACCCATCTTCTACACGCTCTACTATCTCAGGATCACCTACAACAATAGAGTAACCAATCATAAAGATAGGCACTGACAAGACAATAGTCCAGAACTCATCCTTCCATGAGTTAGCAGAGGCATCTACTGCTCTAGCTTCCCAGTCAGCATCGTTCTCTATGACCTTCATTTTAGCCTTATGTTTAGCCTGTTTCTCTTCTGCTTTGTTCTTTAGATAGCCACCTGCTAAATCAGCTACAGGCTTGATAAAATTAAGCCACATATTAGACTCCAATTAGTTTCATCATACTGCCTAGCCCAAGAGAATCTCCTAAGACTACAACTGCGCCACCAATAGCTAGCCATTTAATCTGTAACAACGACTTGTTAATGTTGTGCAGTTCATCGCGCAACTCTGAAGTCTGATTATGCAGTCTGGTTAGTTGTTGTGAGTGATTATCTACACGCCACTCTAGCTTGCTTACTCTTGAGTTAAGTTCGTTAGTCATTACCAAGGAGTTCCTGTAATAATTGATGGTGATGCTTGTTCAGCTAAGTCAGCGTCAAGTAATGCTTCAAGAGCATCAGTGTCAATAGCCGCTTGTACCCAACCAATAACTGTAGCTTGAGTGAGGTCAGCATAAGGCACATAGCCCTCAGAAGATGGGTCTGGAGTAAAGTTAATTGAACCATAGGAATATGCTACGTTTTCGCCTTGCGCTTTATTAGCCTGCCAGTGCACCACTACTACACCATCATCTGTATTTCTTTCTAAGGTTTCTATGTTAAAGTTCATTCACCGCTCTCCAGTTCTTCGACTCTGCGTCTAAGTGATTGTATCTCTTTAATTAAAGTTGGTACTAGTTTAGAGTAATCTACACTCCACATGTCTTCCTCAGTGTAACCCTCTGACACTGCTTCAGGTGCAACTGATTGTAACTCTTGTGCGATTACACCAAAGTCTTCATGATGGTTAGAGTTTTTCCAATCAAACTGTCTGATTTGTATAGCATCTATTTTAGAGCCCGCATCACCTGCATCTTGTATGTTCTCCTTCATACGCTCATCAGATGAAGTATTGTACTGAGTTGATGTACCATTTGATTTAATACTACCAACTACACCGCCACTAACATGTTCAAACTCAATCATGTTTTGATAGGCTGTAGTGCTTGACGAGGAGGCATGTCTTATTTCTAAACCTGCACCTCCCATAAACCCTGCATAGTGAATGTAGCTACCATTACTAGTACATCTAATTGACGAAGCGCGAACTCGACCATTAACATGTAGCTTCTCGTAAGGAACTGTTGTGCCAATAGCCACATTACCATTTGCGGTTATTCGCATTCTTTCAGTACCACCTTCCACAAAACCAATAGCGTCTTGTGCTGGGTTTGTTAGCCCAGTGTTAGTGTTAGCTGAAAAAGCAATTCCGGGAGCAGAGTTAGTGCCACCACCTGCGAGCAGTTTAGAGCAAGTTACATTGCCTGTACCTGTTATGTTATTAGAGTTTAAGTCTAAATCTCCACCTAACTGCGGCGTGGTGTCTTCTACTACATTAGCTATACCACTAGCAGGAAGTCCTGTAAGGTTAGAGCCATCACCTGCAAAGGCTGTAGCAGTTACAGTTCCATTAACATCAAGTGCAGTAGAGGGACTACCAGTATTTATACCTACGTTGCCATCACTGCCTCGCAAGAATAATGCATTCTGATTACTGTCTGACTCTACTCGTAAATCAACGTCATCACCTGATTCATTTATTATAAGTTTGCTTTGACCACTTTCATGTTTTAAGGAGATACGATTCTTCATCGCAGAGTTGTATGCTACAGCAACATCAAAACCGCCATAGTGCGCCCCATCAGTAGGGTCTTCTATCTGTGCAGTTATAGAAGCATATCTTTGTGAGTCAGAGTTAGAGTCTTGCCCCATAAATCTAATATGCCCCAGTGCATCTCCAGTTGCACCTGCTTCAGCATTATTTCTTACAAAGTTTGCTACTGGACCAGAATTAGCATCTGTGTCGCTCGATTTTAAAACTAAACCTGCATTGTTATCTGTGCGTTGAGAAATGATTTGACCGCTAGTGTTTAATCCAACAGCAGTAATAGTGCCTGTAGTTGTATCATTGCCATCAGAACGTAGGTACTTAGGGTCAGTCTGTGTGGTTATGTCAAACGAGGTTAAGTAGCTAGATAAATCTGGTGGCGTGTAATTAAATACACCTGTTGAATTGTTATAAGAGATAGCGCCATCACCTGATGCAGTATTTTCTGAGCCAACACTTAAATCTGTAAGCGATAAACCACCGCTGTTAGCATCTACATAAGCCTTAATAGACTGTTGTGTAGCTAAAGCAGTAGCACTATTAGATGCCATGTTGTCTTCGTCTAATATGTCAGTAACAGTAACAGAGCCTGTACCTGTTAATCCATCAAATTGCACTGTGCCTGTAATATTTACGCCAGTAGTAGTTGTAGCAAGTTTTTCTGAGCCATCGTGATAAAGTTTTACATCACCATCAGCCGTACATTCTACATATTTTTCTGTTCCGTCAGTATTCAATAACTTTAAATTAGTACCTTGAATAAGCAAATCACCACTACCAACTTCCTTAATAAGAGTAAAGTCTCCTACACCACCACTTATTGATAATCTACCAACTGTAAAGTCATTAAACCCTACATTAAGATCACCTGTTAAAGTTCCGCCTGCAATAGGTAGATAGGGTGTATGAGATGCAGTTATAGTACTACCATCTTGCTGATTAAGGGTAAGGGTAGAACCACTAAATGATGCATAGTTTATTTTGTCATTGTATGCCGCATTCCAAAGCAAATAATTGTTATCAGATACTTCTGGATCGCCAGTGGAAGCGTTAAATCCTAACAACTTGCCCTGACGGTCAGCCTTGGCAGGTATCTCCATGTTAGACGTAGTAATGTCATCAGCTTTTAAACGCAGTGATCTATCAATCTCTTGTGCCTGTTGGTTAGTAGCTAGCCATAGACGATCAAAGTCATCATTAACTTCAGACGCAAGAAATGCACCAGAGGGCTGATAATTAGTGGTACGATCAAGATCCATATCCATAACAAAAGATATTTCATCGCCATCAGCAATATCAATATCATTGTCATTACTATCAGTCATTGTAAATTCAATAACACCGCCACTTGCGACACCAACACTACTAACTGTGTAGTCAGTGTTAAGCGTCTTAACTACGCCATTAAGATAAACGGTTATATCACCTGCTTCAAAGATTTGAAAAGGATAGGCAAACTGATTTGTACTGCCGTCAGCCGTATAATCTTTTCTGAATGGTACTGTTGATTCAACTGTCATAATATCCTCTTATAAATCGCCTATGCGTTCTTCTAAAGCATCTACGGCTTTTCTAAAGCCACTTAAATTGTTATATGGTAACATTCTTCTAATGTTTCTAATGTCTGATTCTGTCAACTCACCTTCACTAGTAGCTGAGTTTAATGCCTTGAATGTATCTGTAAGTAAACTGCCAAAAGTTGGTCCTAATATAGATTGCGACATACTGTGCGCTACAAACTTTGAACTAGGCGCATCAATATCTAACAATGGGCGCACACCTAAAGTATTACCTGATATTTTTTCAAACATCATGTTAGCTTCGCCAAGTATTCCTGCCGCACCTGAACGATCTATGCCTTCCATAACCCATGCTAAAGGATCATCAGACAGTGGCTGTCCGCGCTCTAACTGTTTAATGTAGTACACAAACATACCCATGCTTATAATGCTTAATGCGCCACCTATCGCATTATGGTCTTGCCCTTGCAAGCCTGCTATTAAAACTCTTTGAGTTGACGAAAAAACAAACGACCTAAATTGTCCAATAACCTGTCCCATCTCATTTGACATGAATAATGGTTTTTCTTGCCCCGGAATTACAATAACTCTATCGCTTTCTTTACGCATTGCCGCGCCATACATCTGGGCTAAATCAGGGCTATCCCAGTTTCCTGCGTTAGTAATCCATACGCCATCTACTTTTTTGCCATGTTTTCTTACTTGCTGATACATAGCGTCAGCATTTTCTTTTGATATACCTAGTCTTCCTAGACGCTTGTCATACTTACCTTTTTCTAAATCATCAAATATTCGATTCTGCATTGTTACTGCATGAAGCTGTTTTATGCCGCCTGTCCAGTAGTCTAGTACGTTAATCTTACCAAACTTGTCTGCGGCTGAACGCAATCCACGCTCAATAGCTGTGCCGCCTTGCGTGTAGTTAGATATATCAGCAATTATCTCTGACTTACCTGTAACACCACCAATAGCATCAACACCAATACCGTAGGCTTGTAACTCTTCTTTAGCTATATTAAAGGCTTTAGTATTAGCTATGAGTGGCTTGAGCCCTTTAGTCATTGTTTTGGTAAAACCTTCTGCCATAACAACACGCATAATATCTGGCAAACTAGATATGGTTACACCACCCATAAATCTAAGGTAGTTTAAATCTCTAGCAGAGCGACCCATGCGCGACCACACACTATCTGATGGTAATGAGTAAACACCACGCATTCTCTCAAGCATACCAGTAATATCTGCTAAATCTTTTTGGCGTTTTTTGTCTAAATCTAACCTTTGTTTATCAGTTAGTTTAGGATCATCCATCTTTTCAAGATACCAATCATCTATCTTTTTCTTTTCAGCAGTAAGGTCAACACTATTAAATGCTCTTTGTAACTCAATATCTGTTGATGTTTGCTGTATATATCTTGATGCTAATATTTCTATGTCGTTGACTAAAAACTCTTCTATGTCTGCATCATCAATAGTAAACACTCTGCTTTTTAATGGACCACGCAAAGCATAATTAACGCTTTTAACATTACCCTGACGCTGTGAGCCTTCACCTATTTTCCAGTCATAGGGCAGTCTGCCATCTGGCGTACCCATAATTCTTTGGGCTATTTGTCTAGCAAGTTCATCATAGTCTTGTGGCTCAAACTCTTTACCTGCTTTAAATTCTGCCTTGTCTATGAGTTCTTGTAACTTTGTAGCCTCTTCGCCAGTAGCTTTTTCTAGCTTAGTCTGCGCTAACTTAGCTTGCTCAAATAACTCTAAATCTTTGTTCTGTAGCCACTTAGATACTTTAGACACAAATGTAGGCAAGTTAGCTGATATTTTGTTAGTGTCGTATATTCTGTTTACATAATTAACAGCAGTAGTTACATCTACATCTTCTGTAAGCATACGTTGGTCAATTAACTTATCCTTAATAGGCGTGTATAAGTTAGCATTCCAATAGTCAGCCGCTTCTTTAACTTCAGGTATATCGCTCTTGCCTGACCGTAACGCCTTTGCAACTTCTTCGTTAAACGCTACTCTGTTTAGTCTAGTTTTTCTGTTTGTGTTTTTTTTGTACTGTCTATATAAACGCGCATTATTTTTAGCTGACTTAGCCAACATACCTGTATAAGTTTTAGCCAATGACTCTACAGATTGACCTACAAAGTTATCTACCATGATTGGGCTTTCTGCAAGCTGTACTGCAAGTTGTCTAGTAATAGGATTGATACTAGATAGCGTTCTTGATAATGGATCAAACGATGTAAACTTAACTAGCTTTTTAGCTAAGTTGCCTGATATTTGTACGTCACCATAAACTGCTTGTGCGCCTACCGAGTCTTCACCAACTTTAGGCGTAGGCTCATTTACTGTAGGATTAATCCCATCTTTAATCTTTTGATTATGCTCAAACTGTTCATCGACCTGCTTAAACATATCTTCGGTAACGCCATATTTTTGTGACATCTTTGTCAAAGGCACACCTAGCACACCACCTAACAACATAGACCCAGTAATGTTTAATGCTGACTCACCGTATGTTCTCGCTACTTGTTGTTGCTGTAATACAGTTTCTTGCAGTGTTGCATCTGCACCTGCTGTAGCACCTAACGCTAAACCGCCTTTTAGTATGCTTTGCCCACTTTTAACAGTTTTGTAAGCTAATCCACCTACAGACATAAATGTTACAGGGTCAGCTAACATAACAGGCAGTCCTACAAGAAAACCTTTACCACCACCTTGCGATATAGTCTCTTTGTCTTGCAACTCTCTAGCATACTGCTTGCGATATGCGTCTAACTCGCTTTCGTTGTCAGCATACATAGCACCCATAACAAACATTTCATTTTCTTTTTCTTCTTCTGTAAAAGCGTCATATGGGTCGTAATCAGGATTGAATCTATACTGATCTGGCAAGCCCTTTTCTCTTGATATAGATGACCCTACAAGGTTTTCCTGACGAAAGTAAGCCCCTGCCAACTCAGGCAGTGTAGGCTCTTTTGTTGGAGTACCTAAAGGCTGTGTCTCAGATATAAGCCCTTGATACTCAAAATCCTTGCGAGATTTTTCTAGCATATTAGTTACTCAGGTCTGCTACAGTTAAATCAATTTTTTCTTTGCCACTAGCTTTTTGCAATCTAGCAATATACTCTTCATTCCAGTTAAAGATAGCTTCTTGCACTTCACGCGATTGCTCTTGCGCTAGTTCTCGGCTTTGACGCAACTCGTTTTGTGCGCCTTCAAAAAACTTAGCAATAAATTCTGGCACTTCATCTATACCGTCAATCGCCTTACCTATCAAAGCAAATGGGTTAGTAGAGCCTTGCAATATTTCTCTTGCTCTAGCATTTTGCTCTGGTGTCATTCTATGCTCAGTTAAAAACTTTCTCTTGTTTAACACTGGTACTTGAGACTTTTCTTTAATATCTGCCTTATACTTTTCTAACACCGCAGGGTAATCTAAACTAGGATTTACCCTTTCATCAACAGGCTGTAATGAGCCATCTGGCATTCTAATAAACGCCTGATAAGTCGGCATTCCTTTTTTAGCCATAGTAGATGTTTCGGTGTCAGACAATAATATAATATCGTCTTGCTCAAACCCATCGCCATACTTAGCAACTAACTCTTCGTGTAAACTTTGTCTAATCCACGATGTATCTTTGGTCGGTCCAATGCCATAATATTCTTCTGGCGGGTGTTGTAAAAATCCAAACTCACTAGTTTTATAACTATTTTGCATTTTGCGAACAGAGTGTTGTAAAGCCGCATCAAATGTTTCAAACCCAAGCAAATAATTATCTTCTGTAAGGTCTTTAAGGTCAGCAATCATTGCATCACGCTCAATATTGTTTGGCGTAAATTGTGTACCAAAGCCAAATGCACCAGACTCAAAAGCATCATCTATTGTTTTAGCGTACATTTTATTTCTGTTTACTGTGTCTGCTGAGAGTTCAGACTTGCGAGCTTCCATCATAGATTTCTGTGTGCTTGATGATGGGAATGCAATATCTGTTGCTCTTTTAAATGCTTCATCAAACTCATAAAACTCCATATTTCGATATAAAGCATCAGCATATACTAAATCTTGCCCACTAAATGCCTCTGGCATCCCTTGTAACGCATTTAATTCCATAATGCTTTGTGCCGCTACTACTACTCTGTCAGGGTCGTTAGAACGCAATTCTGACAGTATTTCAGTTTTCATTGTTTTTGGCACAGAACCAACAGTTGTAGCGTAATTAATTTGATCATCCATACGAAGTTCTGGATTAACATTAAAGTTTAATCTTTGAAGATTGTAATGGTTATCAATATCTTTATCTGTAATTACATCTGTTGTGACTGGTAATTCGCCATTTGCTCTTGCTGTTACATTAGCAATGCCATTGTTTTTTCTAAGTTCTGCATCAGAAACGGCAATGCTTTGATTGTATTCTGTAACAACCTCATTAACTTTACTTTCAAGAGTTTTTAATAATGCGTCATTTTGTTTTGCAGTAAGTTCTTGGTCTGGGTTTTTTCTTAATGCATCAACAAGCGCTAATCCTTTCTCTGCTTTGTCTTTAAGAGAAAGTGTTTCGTCAAAAATGGCATTATCAACCTCACCCATTTTTAACTGTATAGCAACTTCATCGTTTATATTTGCTTTTCTAGTTTCTCTTTCTTGGGCAGTTATTAGTCTGTTTTCATATGCAACATCTAAACCGCTATTATATTCAGTCAATGATGCATTTAAAGATTCAAGGTCTAATGCGCGAGCAGAGTTAGTAATGCTTGTAGCTAAAGTATCATTTCCAGAATTAAACTTTGCTATGTTGTCAGCATTTATTCTTTTTTGCTCATTTGCTTGGACTTTTTTGCGCGTACTTAAATTTGATCTTCTGTAATAAGCCTCTATGTCATCACGTAATGCTTCTGGCGTTGCACTAAGCAATCCTTTTACTTTAGAGCTTACTTCAGTTTCATAACCAATAATATTGTCTGGATTATTGATTTCTGATTCGTCAATGTACTCTTGTATTTTTGTGTAAGATTCATAGGTATATGCTTTGCTTGCCGCTTCATTAAATGCGCTATTGCCAAAGCCAAAACCACTGCGCAACTCTAACTCTTCACCTTTTTGTGCCGCTTCGTATCCTGCTTCTTTTCCTTTTTCTGTAGCTTTTTCTTGTATTTGTTTTTGTGCAAAAGGCATAGCAACATCTGCTATTGCTTCACCAAGTCCGGCTAATGCTCGCAAGCGTATCTCTCCTGACCGATCTGGACCCGGGGCAGTGAATTTTCCATAAGTTTTAATAGGTTTGATAGCCATTTTTTATCCTATGTAATAAATAGTTTGCCTGCGCTTAACAATGTGCTAGCCGCTTGCATTCTTCCTGCGTATGCCTGTGCTTCACCTTCTCTTATGATTTGACGCTGTTTGAGTCTTTCACTCAAGCCAATAGCGCCCTCACTAGAAGCAATCCTTTTGGCGCCTGCTAATGCAATAGATTCTGGTGTTGCGCCTGATATGCCACTCATGGTCATAGCTACTTGGTTAGCGGCTAACTGGGCATTTAACTCTTCTCGTCTAGCAAGTTCTTCAGTTTTTGCCTGCAATTCTCTTTCTTCAGCTTCGCGCTTTGCAACAGCTTGCTGATACTCGCCCATTTCCCTTTGCATTTTAGCTTGCACCATCAAGCCGCCTACTGCTAAAAATATTGGTAACATATCTACCTCTAAGAACTAATCTCGTAATCTATTGCTAATAAATGGAATGGTGTTGAATTTGGTACAGTAATTTCAGGAACAACCTCTCTGCCAAAGCCATTACCACCATTGTTATCTTCTATAATACCAGTAGTAGGCACTAAAGATGTATTTAGTGGACTGCTACTAGCATCGCCAAATTCTCTAACAGGTACAGCTACACCATCTATATGAACGCCTGCTGAGTTCATTACACGCAAATTCATGCGATCTATGCGCTTTAATGCCATTTGTATGTTATCACCATTATTTAAAACTTGGGCTAATGGCATAGGCTTAACAGTAGGAACAAAGTTTCGACCTACTTCTATAGTAGCATTTAGCTTTCTTTCTTCACTTGTAAGTTCGACTACGTTAGCATATTGTGCCGCATATCTAGGCGGTAATACACTGTTTCCTGCTACTAAGTTAATAAGTTGGTTGCCTGATAAATGTTTTGTTCCATTAAGATATTGTGGATGATAATTACCATTAGCGTCTGGCGATTCACTAGGTTCGAACTTCACACTCATATCTAACAAATGATCTAATGTAAGTCGTGATAATGTGTACTCATAGACATCAGTAGCTGTACCGCCTGTTTGACTAAAGACGTGCAAAATACCATTAACTGATACAACCTGTAAAAACTTATCTGTAGAGCCTGCAAAGTCAACATTGCTACCTTGTATTTCACTGCCTGCTACAGGAACACGCTTTTGCTCAAACTTTGTAAACCCAGTAATATCCTGATCACGAAGCGTATTCATTACAACAGCACTTCCATCACTGTTAATAATAAATACATAGTTTGCATCTTCTGATGAAACTGTCGTTACTGCATCCATATCTACAGGGTCTTTTATTAAGTGAGATGCCAACACAGACATATCTACACTTCTAAAACTTTCTTCCCTGTAATCATAAATAAACTGTCGTATACTTCTGCCATTACGGTCTACAAATAATGTTGTTCCATCTAGCGATAGTGTTGGTACGTTTGCGCTAAAGCTACCATGCTGTGTTTGTTGCACTGCACTAAGAGTCGAAGGAGTGTTACCTGTGATACTATACTCTGCGCCCTCAGTAAATACTGTAACACCACGACCACCAGTAACATCAACAATAGAACCTTTTGAGCCGTTAATAGTAAACAAAAAACCTTCGCTGTCTTCGCCTATATCTACTCTAAAATCTAAATAATTTCCTGCTTCTGATGCCATCAAAACTTGCGGTCTGCTTTTTGTTCCACCAATCCACAGTCTGCCTTCTGCAAACACGCCTAAATTTGGATAACCTCTAGTAGCACTCCATATCGGCTCTTTTCGTGTTTGTCCTTGAACATAACTACTAAAAGTAATATTGTGTGTTGACCCATGAGTCGCAAACCCACCCATCTCGGGATAGTCATTAGCTGAATCACCTGCCATGGACACTTTATATACATCTGCCGCAGTGCGAGTTACAGTTATCCCTGAACTACCAAATACAGGCATATCTTGTAAGTTTTTTTGCATTGAGCTTGCTGTTGCTGTGCGCTGAGAAGCACTACTATCGCCATGATATGTAATTTCTTTAGACACTACACCATTTACTTCAAGTTGGTATCTATCGCCACTAGTAAAATCAGAAGGAAAATTAACTTTTATTGATGCTGTTTCTCTTTCTGGACTCAATCTATCATCAAAATCAAATTCAGGTATATTAGTGAAAGTAGGCGTATCGTAGTAAAAAAAGCCATCGTTATTGTAGTTATAAACTAATCGCCTAGGCGGAAGATTCTTATTAAAAAGCAATAGAACATTTTCATTACTCGCAACTCTATTGGGGAAATTGTAAAGCATCCCATGATCGATATCCTGCAAGAATGTTGTACCTGATTCTGTTACTCTATAAATACGCAAATTAGTTGGTGTAAAAAATAATAAGAAACTATTTTCCTTAGAAATTTCAAATTTGTGCAACTTATGGGCTGAAGTTACAAAATCTGTACGAACCCTTTGAAAATTTACATCGCCAATCTCTAGCCATGTGCCACGCAAACCAGATTCACCATCTAGCCTTAGTCTCCAATAACGTCTTACATAAGTATCATTACCGCCAGTATTTACTGGTATATCTACACGCAGTCGAAAATTTTGCGCAAAGTGAGTAACTTTAGGCAGTTCAATAGTTTGTTGTATGTTATTGGTATCAGTTTCTCCAAAAGGTCCGCCTGCTGTGCTTGAACTTTCTATGATTAATTTTGTAGTTTCATGTTCTTCAATTGGAGCAAGTTCATCTACAATCTTAATACCAATTATGTCTATAAAAGCGACGGTATCATTAAAATTTTCGGGAAAATAAGCTGTCCAATAAATGTGATCATCAGAACCAGTTAAAGTTGCAGGACCTGCTATCCGTAACTCTGTCGCAGGGTTATTATCACCAAGCCTTGGCAAAGCGTTTGCTTGGTCGGGTTCATAAGCATAATTAGTGCTAAATGTAGGGCTTGTTAGACGTTGGGTATCGCCCTGTGCTATATCAAGAAATTCAGACCCCATGCGTCTTTTAATGCCACCTTGCGGAGATGTCACTACATTTGTTGCTGTTTGAAGCCCCTGATAGTATTGGTCAAGGTCTGTTCTAGACTTAATGCTGTCAGATAACTCACCACTAACAAATTTGTTTTGGACAAAGTTAGTTTTAGCCATCAGTGCCTCACATCAATAAACGGTCTGCTTTGTATAGGTGTTATTGGTTGTTGCTGACTGTCAGTATATCTTGCCATTCTTGATTGGTTTTCATACTCTAATGCCATTGCTTGTTTAGCATTCAAGTCATCACGAATAGACATTGCAAAATCTTTAGCTAAAGCATACTCCATAACTTTAGAAAATGACTCTGGGAACAATGCCTCAGATACATTATGGATATAGTCAACAGTAATTGAATCTTCGTAGTTTGTGTATATTTCATTGCCATATACACGATACGGAAGGTTAGGGTTAATCTTAATTAGAAATAAAAGATCAGATGGTAAAGTGTATTTTTTCTTCCACTCACTGCCTACAGGGGCAACTGAGTCTGCTGTAACAACAAACTTCTTACGAGCAAAACTCCAAGGGAACTTACTTAACTCTGCTTTCTTAATATTTTCATACAAGTTGTTAGCTACAACCTGTGGTCGTGCGTTGCCAGTAAGTGATGTTATTGGCAAATCACCTATCAGAATTAATGCGTTAGAAATTAAATCTATTTTACTAGCCATGATTTACCTTTATGTAGATAAGAAAAAAGGGGGGCGAACCCCCCTTATAAGCCTAATTAGGCAGGTGTTGCATCGTAGTTGATTTCAACTAGACCTGAAGCATCGCGTACAGCCGCGCCTGCTTTCAACATACCGTTGCACAAGAAAGAAGTTTTCTGTGGAACGTAGTCAATAGAAGTCTTCATGTCGATGCCAACAGCAAGACCGATAGCTTCTTTACTGTAAGCGTATGCACTTACAACATCAGAGGCAATAGTCAAGCCGCCTTCTGCACCTGAACGATCTTCAACAACAACAACATTGAAGCCTGCAAATGTGTTGATTTCACCATTTACAAGTGCTTTAACTGCTTGATAGTCAGCAGAAGTAGTTTTTTCATCAGCCAACAGACCAGCTAGACCTGCCGCGTTAATAGCACAGTATAGATCACCTGAGCCAACGCCTTGCTTAACAAGTTCTACTTTAGCGTCAATAAGGTCAGTAGCAACAAGACCAGAAGTGCCAGTACCAACAGCAGTTGGAGAAGCGGCATCCATAGAGGCAATTACAAGTTGGTCAAGTCTACGACCCAACGCGCCTGCAATAGTGCTTGCTAATTCTTGCTTTTCATCAAAGTTTACTTCAGCCTGATCAAAAATGTCAGTGTACTCTGGAGCATTCCAGTTCTGCAAAGTTGCAGTGATAGTGCTGTGTACAACATCCATTGGATCAACATCAGCGCTAGTAGTTTTTTGATTAGCTAGACCTTTACCCATTGCGCGGAACTTGTAAGTGTCGCCAACTACGTTATTGCGAACAGTTACAGTATCGCGAAGAAGAGATGCGTTTTGAAACGCGTGTTTTACCATGCTGTCAAATTCAGTAACAGCTACGTTTGATAGTGTATTACTCATTGTAATATCCTCGAAAAAGAGATTTTAATTTAAAAGTTTTTCAAGGTTTTCGCTGAGTGCCCAATAAATTTGGTCAGCATCCAACCTAAATTTATCGAGCCTATGGGGATAGGGTATTCGATGCTGTATTATAACACCGAACACCCATACTTGTAAATATTAACGACCTTCAAATGATGCCATCATTTTCTGAACTTTGCGCTCATGGTTAATATCAACACTGCGGAGAAGATTTCCATTTTCATCTTTCTTAAACATTTCGGCTTCAACATCTTGCCATGTTAAACCTTGTGGATGCTCACCGCCATCAATAGGTAGCTTGGCAGGCACAGTAGCTTTTACGATAGCTTCAATCAACTTAACACTGTCAGCAGTTGTTACTAGATCTTGCACTTCAGTATAAGTTTCTGCGTCTAGGTTATTTTTCAAAAACCCTTCAACAGTCTTTAGTCGTTGAGTAGCATTCTCGCCTAGCTTTTGCATTTCCATTTCTGCTGAAACTTCTTCTACTGCTTGCTCTTGTGCAGTTAATAGTTCCCATGCACGACTATATGCTTCTTGAGACATATTAGTGTCTTTAGCAAACTCAGTTAGTTCAGAAAGCAACGCATCATCTTGCTCAACACCTTCGGGAACAGCATACCCATCTTTAGGCGCACCCTTGAATCCACCAAACTTTTTCTCTAGTTCAGTGTATGCTTTGGCTTGTTCTGCTACTGACTGGTACTTATCTGCTTTATACCATTCAGGGGCTTCACCTGTACCTTTAATACCTTCAGCTAGAAAATACTCGTTCTCACCTAACGTGGGTTCGGCATTGTCTAACAAGGTATCAGAAGTAGTTTCTTGTACTTCGGCTTGTTCGTCTGACATATTAACCTCTTACTTTAGCTTGTTGTATTAAATTAATCACATACTTTACTACGCCCGACTCACCATTATGATAAGCGGCTTCATAGTTTACGTTCTGTGATTCAAAGGGAGTATCGTTGCCGTAGATAAAACGTGATGTTAAATCTTCTAGGACTTTCTTTCCTTCAGGCGTAGAGAAACAGCCATTGTATGCTTTAGCAAGTTCAATGGCTTTTATTCTTTGTTCTTCTGCGTACCTAGACTTAGTTTCCGAAGAAGCCTTGTCTATTTTGTTCCAACTCAAAGCGTAGTCTGTCCTTGCATTGGCGCTTCACCATCAGTCATACCCTGACTATATGCTTCTTGTCCTGCTTGTATTACTGCTTGCTTCTCTGCATCACTTCTCATTAGGCTTGCAGGTACTCCTGCTTTTTCACCTGCCCATGATGCAAACTCTTCAGTCTTGAATCCAATCTTAGCTTCATCAGGACCTGCATTCTGCAATACAAACTGTACAGCTTGTTGAACATTAAGTATATCTTCAGCGTCTTGCTGTCTTGCTAATGGTGACATAAATTTAATATCAATGTCTCTACCATCTAACTGAAGCGGCTGTATAAGCCCTCTACGAGTTAAAATAGCAACAACACGCTTTATAATAGGGATTAATACTTCAGTTTGCAAGCGACCAAATGCAGAACCAATACGTTTTGCTAACTCACGCGCTTCAATTGCTACCTCTGTAGCTGATCTAACAGCACCACTAGGATCGCGTAAATCATTGAATAGCGCCTTTTTGATGTTCATTTGCAAGTCATTAATTACAAATTGAGATAACTGTAAGTTAGCACCAGTATCTAATCGTCTTAACGATGGGTTAGCGTTGTTATTAGAACCAACTGGAATAACAACACCGGGGCTTATGCTAATATTGTAGGGGTTTGTAACGCCATCATCAGTAGCAGTGTACATACCTGCAAGGTCGATTGCCGCTTTTTGTAGAGTAAACTCTTTTGCTTTGTTTAGCGACTTAACATCAGGCAGTGCTTGTAAAGCAGGACCACGACCACGAATCTCGCCTGCTACTTTTGAGTAACGACCAGTAACCCAAGGCGATGACTTGCCATAGTCTTCAGTCCAACTAAGTACATTTTCTTTGCCAACCCATAAGCAACCAAAGTATTTCTTTTCTTTTGCTAAGTATACAACGCCTTCGTATGCCTTAACCATAGTTTCAGGCTTTTCTGTAATTACTTTAGCCATTGATGGAGTAGGCTTAAACCCTTTCCACTTGCGTGGCAGGTCTTTTGCTTTGACTTCAAATCTGCGCCAGTGTGTTTCTACGTTGCCCTGTGGACCTTCTTCAAAAGCAATACCTTTTTGCGGAATAGCACTGAATACAATAGGCATATCATCATCTTCGTCTTCATCAATACGAAGTGTGCCTGTGCCAATTAAAAGGTCTAAAGCATGCTCATAGAACTGCGTAGCAAAGTTAGAACGGTTAATGTAATCAAAAACCTCTTCTGCTTGCTCTTCAAGATTGCGTCTGATGTCTTGTTCAGACACATTGTACTCACCTGTTTCGAGTAATTTTTTTATACGCAGTGAAGGTTCAAATGTAGCCCACCGCGACCAGATAGGGGCTACGTTTTCTTGCAACTTGCTAGCACCTTGCTGTATAGCCTCAAGAGCAGTAGAGTCGAAGATTTTATCCATCTTCTTTTGACCTGCTACTGTTGTTTCAAACAAGTTCCTGTTAGGCAAAAAGTATTCATACGCATCATCAAGAGTGTCAGTCCAGTGGGTAGCGCGTTTAAAGGCTTGTGCTTCACGCCTTTTCAGGTCATCTATTGTTCCAAGTTCCGATGGTATTTTCATATTAGTCCCTATCTACACCGCCAAATGCTTCTGTTGCGCCAATCCTTGCAAAGCGTCTAGCCCAAGGATGTACTTTTTTGTACGTTTTGCGTGCTTTTGCTTTACTATGCTTTACATCACTTTGTTTCTTTGAAGTGTCAGGCTCTATTCCTGTAAGTAATGACTTAACACCCAACTTGCCTCTGGCTTGGGCTTTTAATTTTCTTTCAGTTCTAGCCGTTTCTTCACGCAAATCAATTTCAGTGCGCTTCCTCATAGCTAATTCTTCAGCTGTTGGCTTTGGTGGCTTCGGTGCTGATGATCCGCCCATTACTCTTCCTCACGTATTTGAATAGTTGATATGGTGTCAATATAAAAGGATTTCGTATTCCTAATATCTGTTTTGCATGACCTACACATGTATTAAGCATTAACAAAAAACGCCTGCATTTTTTAGGCGTATAACTTAATACAAAATAATTGTCACCAATTATACCATTTTCTGCCGGAATCGTATACAAGTCAAAATCGTTTGTTGACTTACCGCAAACAATTAGCCTATCTAGTGAGGGTTTTACTACAAAACAGTGTCGAATACCCTTTTTTAGAAAGGGACTCCACCAGTTTGATCTGTCGTCAGAAAAGACAATATAGACATCAGAAGACACTAAAGTTGACCTTGGCTTGTGTAGGTTTAGTAAACTTACCAGTTGCGCGTAATGCTGAACGACCCTCGCCTTCCCCTTGTAATGCGTACTCAAGTGCTTCTACTGGGTGGGAATATTCGTTTTTATCTGGCTCGTCAGTGTAGTGTTCGCCTGATTTCTGTACCCTGCGGTAGCAGAACCCACCTTGTAGCCCCTTACGAATCATAGATGCTTTGGGTAGAACAACGAATCGTGGCTGTCCATCCATGCACATCTCTTTCATGGGTACTTCTAGGGCGGCTCTACGCTTTAGAGGGTCATTAGAGGCTGTTGGTTGACAGGGAACTCCTGCCGCACGAAGTATCTGGAATGGGGTATCTGAGTTGGCTTGGTTTTTATTGTTGCCAGAAGGATCACCCCACCCTTTGAACTCGTGATCAGGGTACTTTTCTTCAATATATCGCTTGAGTGTAGGTGCAAAGTCAACAGCACCAGAGTCAGTAAGAACCATTTCATCGAAACATATCCATCTGCCTATGGCAGTTCGTTGTATAAACGCACACGCAGGTGTACGACCAAAGTCCATTCCTAAGACAATAGGGTAGTCAAGGGATGGTGTGAAGTCATCCATGTGTTGGCAATGGACGCTATCAGTGTACATAGGATGCACAGGCTTACCGTTCGATACAAATCCATATTCATTGGCTAAATTCACCTTTATCCAGTCATCAGACTTACCATTTAGACCACGCTCATAGTAGCCATCAGGCAAGTTCTTTAAGTTTTCAGCGTTAGGGTTTATCTTCCACTCTTCACCGTCTTTATACACGCCACCTGCCTGCCTAAAAAATGACCAATCTTTAGGTCGTTCAATCTCAGCTAGTTTAAAATACCAGTGATCTTCATCAGGGGCGTTAGAATCTCCCAACATGCCATGATGTGTAGGCTTGATTCCTTCTTTAGGAGAGGGGTAACGACCATGACGTAGGTCTAACATGTCTAAAACGGCTTTAGAATGCTCTTTCGTCTCGTTTAGCCATACCCAAGTACATTGGATACCCCTTGCTTTTTTTACGTGTTCAGGGCGGTCAAAGGCGATAAATACGACATCACACTCAACCTCTGTACCATCTTCTAGGTTGAAGCGCATAAAGTGCGTAGGGGGTTCTTTGTTGCCTTGTTTGAAGTCACCCAGTTCACCATGTATCTCTAGCCAGTCTTTAATGGTGGTAGAAAACAGTTCAGAATAGGTGTTACGAGCCGCGATAACACGAGATAGACGTTTATTATAGTTTTTGTGTTCAGGGTCAGAGACAGGCTCTTGTTCACAGATAAGGTCTAGTAGTTTGAGGATACATTGGACAGTTTTACCTGAACCCAACGGACCCATAATAAAAGAGTTTCGTGCGCGACAGTCAGAAAAGTCCTGAAGAACTTGTCCCTGTGGACATAAGTCGTATTGTATTTGGCTCATTTCTTCTTGCCAAATATCTTGTCGTAGTTATCAGCGTA
>JAYQEC010000017.1:0-25871 GCA_038138645.1 Porticoccaceae bacterium
TTTATCATAAAACTTTTCAGTCTACATACCAACGCCCGCCCTCTTTGTACGCCCTGTCAGTAAATTGTGATAAAATGGGGTCTCCCCTACCCCGCCATTGGAGCAAAAAAAAACACCCGAAGGTGCTTTATTTATTCTTAATGTCAACCAGTATTGATCCAAGTAAAAACATTACAATTCCAAATGCTAATGTAAAAGCTATATTCTCCATAATTAAAATTTACCGCTTACTGTTCCGTTTGGTTTTTTTATGATTCCTCCAAAACCTTTATTTTCTTTTATGCTTTCCATATACTCATCACAACACGTTGCATCAGGGCAAACTACTTTTCCATCTACTACTTTTATCTTATGTCTAGTGAGTTCTTTTATTTCACCACATAGACTACATTTAAATTTTGACATATTTATTTATTTAAGGTTTAGCAGTAGGGGAAGGACTCGAACCTTCACGCAGAGGTTAGCTATAGGACAAAATTTAACTTGGTGGTCAACCCTCTATCCTAAGTTTATTCCTTAACCTGCACCCCCGAGACAGGAGGGTACGTCTGCCAGTTTCGTCACCCTACTTTAGTGTAAAATAATTTACTAGTAAGTACAATATAGGAATAATTATGGCAATTAGTGTAATGTGATCTTCCATAATTTTTTTTTGTTTTTGAAATTGAGGGGAAACCCCCACAGCTCCCCTCATTCTCAAACGCTGATTTTCTAAATCCGAAGATTTAAAATTGCCTACCTACTGAAAAATAAACCACTATGTTAAAGTAAAGGTAGGACTTGTTTTGCCCAACTCACGCTTGGTACTCTCGTTTCTTGTTTGCCTAGCGGGACTTGAACCCACACCTCTTAGTTTTCTAGATTACCACAAACTATAGTCCTAAGTGTTCTGCCTTAAACTATAAGCAATAAGGATTATAACCGACTTGTTATGTTTTAAATAGTAGGTCGTACTATTCCTTTTTAAAAAAATATAAGGCTCAAGTCAATTCGACAGTATTATCTGGTGAACGAGATTATAAAGAGATACACCACCACTCTACGCCTTATATACTTACCGATACGACAAATGTACAAAATTGTTACAAATATATTGATAAAAAAATAAAAAAATATCAAAAAAAATTGTATTCACCTGATTTATAGCGTTTTACACTTTAGGGGTCTAATTGGGGTCTAAATGGGGTCTAATTGGGGTCAACGATACCCCTATAGATAAAGGATAAGGATAAAGAGTATTCTTTCTTTTTTTGTGTTACTTTTTTTCTTTCTTATTTGTTTATTTAAATATTTTTTTGTATGTTAGCCAAAGATGAAAAGATTACCTACAGAAATAAAACGGCAAAGAGGCACACTTAGGAACGACAGAACAAATCCTAACGAGCCACAATCACCCTTAAACATACCTCCTGTACCAACTTGGCTTTCGGAGGAAGGGCAAAAGTCATTCGTAGAGTTAAGCACCTTGCTACACGATATGTCTGTACTTACACAAGCCGATGAAGTTTCTCTTACTTTGCTTTGTGATGCTTATGGCGATTACAAACAAGCTAAGGAAGTGATAAATAAATTAGGACCAACTCAAGACGTAACATCAAGAGAAGGTCACACAAAGTCTATACAAAGACCTGAAGTTCTTATAGCCAATCAAGCCTTCACAAGAGTTTTCCAACTACTCAAAGAATTTGGTTTAACACCATCGAGTAGAGCTAAGGTGAATGCTATAGAAAATCAGGGAAAGACTCCTGACATTAAAATAGAAAACTTCTTTAGCAACGATGAATAACCTTCATCACATAAACGAAGATAAATACTACTTTGATGACAAAGCGGCTAAGAGAGCCGTTGACTTTATCCAAACCTTTTGTAAGCACATCAAAGGGTCGTTAGCAGGAGAACGATTTATACTGGAGGAGTGGCAAAAGAAAGATATTATCGAGCCACTATTCGGATGGAAGTCTAAAGAAACTAACCTGCGTAAATTCCGACAATGCTTTGTGTTTATTCCAAGGAAGAACGGAAAGACAAACTTGATGGTAGGCATCGCACTCTATATGCTTTTCTCTGATGGAGAGAAGGGTGCTGAGATTGTATCTGCCGCAGCCGATAAGGAACAAGCTAGACTATCTTTCTCTATCGCAAAGCAAATGGTTTTACAAGAACCTGAGTTGCTTAAACGATCTAATGCTTTTAGGGATTCGATTACCTACGACAAGGTAGGTTCGTACTACAAGGTTATATCAGCCGATGCTGATACCAAGCACGGACTAAACCTATCTTGCTGTTTGTTAGATGAGATACACTCTCACAAAAACAGAGACCTTTACGATGTACTTCTTACATCAATGGGTGCAAGAAAAGAGCCTCTTATGCTAGGAATTACTACGGCAGGAGCAGGTCATCAGAAGGACCACATTTGTAAAGAGCTATACGACTATTCTAAAAAACTTATTGATGGTGTTATTCAAGACGATTCCTTCTTAGGTGTCATCTATGAGGCTGACCAAAACGATGATATTTTTGACGAGGAGGTTTGGAGAAAAGCTAATCCTGGTTATGGCACTATCATCACAGAGGAATATATGAAGCAACAGGCTGTAAAAGCTAAGAATGAACCATCTTATGAAAATACTTTTAGAAGGCTACATCTTAATCAATGGGTTGCTAACGAAACTAAATGGATTAGCGATGAAAAGTGGATGGATTGTGACGAGGCTGTTACAGAGTCTAGGTTATTAGGTAAACCTTGTTATGTGGGCTTAGATTTAGCTTCTACACGAGATATTACTTGTTTAGCCCTACTTTTTCCCGACAATGAGGGTAGTTACGACATTATTTTACACTCTTTTATACCTTCTGAGAACGCACATAAAAGGTCTGAAAGAGATAAGGTAGATTATCTTAAATGGCACAGAGAGGGTTATGTAGACCTTACACCAGGAGATGTATGTGATTACAACTACATTAAGCAAAAAATAAGAGACATATCAGAGAAATTTGATGTGAAAATGATAGCATACGATAGGTGGAACGCTTCACAGATTGTAATTGACCTTACAGAGGAAGGTTGCCCAATGATTCCTGTAGGACAAGGTTACAGAACTATGTCACCTGCTACTAAGGAATTTGAAACATTGATATTAGCAGGAAGCATACGACACGGAGGAAACCCTGTGCTTAGATGGATGATGTCTAACGTAGTTTTAGCCTTAGACCCTGCAGGAAATGTAAAACCAAACAAAGCAAAGTCAAATGATAAGATTGATGGAATTGTAGCTTGTCTGATGGGATTGTCAGAAGCTATGCAAAACAAAAACACAGGTGGATCAGCATACGATGACAGGGAAATATTCTTTATCTAAGAATGAGATAATCTCTCAAGAGCAAAGCTCTATTAGACAAATCTGCCAATCAGTAGCAGGTAGAAATCAAGATTACCATCTTGTAGACGATTTAGTGCAAGAAATAAACATAATTTTACTTTCACAACTAGATGAGACGATACAATCACTTTACGAAACTGGTGCTTTTAAATATTACGTTGCTAGGATTACTACTAATCAAGTATTATCTAATACTTCTCCTTTTCATAAGAAATATCGTGACAGGGGTCTTAAAGATGCCCCGATATACGAGGATTATGATGAGAAAGCTGATAAATTATGGCAAGAAGCGTCTAAAATAGACCATAAATTCAGTAAAGAGGTACTTTTGTTAAGGTATGAATACGACTTAAAAATCAGCGAAATAGCCCGTTTAAAGGGGGTTTCGGAGAGATACATATACAAAACTCTATCAAATTCACAAAATTATTTGAAAAATATCTTGAAAAAGTAGTTCAGTATATGGGTGTTTTTACTATTTATTAATGTATAACTATTCAAAGAGCTTTGGGTTTATTCGATTTTTTAAAAAGAAACAAGAACGTAGACGTAGATTCTGAATCACGATCTATATTCGGTCAGACAATACTTACAAATGTTTTCGGCAGCTCGTCAGGACAAGCAGTATCTAAGCAACAAGCAATTAGGATTGCGACTGTTTGGTCTTGTGTACGAGTTCTTTCGGAAACAGTAGCTTCCCTTCCCATCTGTCTATATTCTAAAGATGAAGATAATAGAAAGATAAAACTCAATAACAATCCATTAAATAGTTTAGTGGGTGAACAGCCCTCTCCTTTATACAACTCTTTTATGTTCTTTGAAAGAGCTTTGGTTGATTTATCCTTTGATGGAAATTTCTGTGCTTACATAGAAAGAAACCAAGGCGGTTTACCAATAGCCCTTCACCCAATACAATATGATGATGTTGAGGTCTATGTATCTCCTGATGGCAGGGAAGTTTATTATGAGGTTACACAAAACGCTACTACACCTTATCCTGTAGTAGGTAAAGTGCAATCGGTAAATATGATTCACGTTAAGGGATTATCTTTTGATGGTATCGAAGGTAAATCTCCAATAGAAGCTGCGGCTGAGACTTTAGGTATCTCCTTATCCTTAGATAAACACGCAGGTTCGTGGTTTAAGAATGGCTCACAGTTAGGAGGAATACTAAAACATCCAGGGACTCTTAAACCTGAAACAGCTAAACGCTTAAAAGAGTCTTGGAACTCTAACTACTCAGGTACTGTAAATGCAGGTAAAACTGCTATCCTAGAAGAAGGTATGGACTGGGTAGCTCGAACTGTTCCTAACAATCAAGCACAATTCATAGAATCTAGAGAATATCAAGTAAGCGATATTTGTAGAATCTTTAGAGTACCTAATCACCTTGTAAACGACTTGTCTAGAGCAACATATAGTAATATAGAGGCTCAACAAATCGACTTTGTGGTACACACAATTACTCCTTGGATTAAACGAATTGAAAGCGAACTAAACACTAAACTGATTCCTTCTAAAAAGAGAGGAACAGAATACTTTAAATTCAATCTTACAGCTATTCTTAGAGGAGATTCTAAGAGTAGAGCTGACTACTATAGAACATTGGTAAACATCGGTGTACTTTCTCCTGATGAGGTTCGTTCTCTTGAAGATATGAACCCAATGGGTAACGAAAGCGAAAAAGTTTATATGCAATCCAATATGATGCCTCTTGATCGGCTAGGTGAAGATACATCTAGAGAGAAACTGGCAGAATAATGGCTCTAAAAGATATAAATACTACTCCTACAAGCGGAATGCGAGAAGAAGCTCGTAAAGGTTTAGAATGGAGAAAAAAGTATGGTAGAGGTGGAACGTCTACAGGTGTTTCTAGAGCAAGAGACATAATCAACGGAGACTTGAGTATCTCTACTATAAAAAGAATGTTTAGTTTCTTTAGCCGACACGAGAACAACAAGTCTAAACACTATTCTGCTAAAGAAAACGATGGAGGTCCTACAGCTTGGAGAATAGCTTGGGCTTTGTGGGGAGGAAACGCAGGATTCAGTTGGTCAAAGAAAAAGGTTAAAGAAATAGAACGAGAAGAAAAAAGTTTTGATATGAAAGACAATAAAGAAATCAGAGTATTTACCTCTCAATGCGAAGTTCGTAAAGACGATGAGTCTGAGGACTATCGTGTTAGTGGTTATGCGGCTCTGTTTGACCACGAAAGTAGAGATTTAGGTTTCAGAGAAACTATCTCTCGTAACGCTTTTGATGGTCGATTAGATGACAACGTGATACTTACTTACAATCACGATATGAACGCTATCTTGGATAGAAACCAGGGTGGTACATTAAAACTCTCAGTAGATGAGAGAGGACTAAGATATGATGGAACTTTACCAAACACTTCTACAGGTAACGATGTCGCTGAACTTATGCGTAGAGGTTTATTGTACGAATCGTCTTTTGCTTTTACAGTTGAAGATGATGAGTGGACTCAAGATGGTGATGTCCATAAAAGAAACATTAAGAAAGTTGCTAGACTATTTGATGTTTCTATAGTTGGTGTAGGGGCTTACTCTAACACCGATGTTGCTTTACGAGCTTTGGAACAAATCAAAGAAGAAATTTCTGAGAAGGTTGAAGAAGTAGTAGAGCAAGAACAAGTATGCGATAGTGAAGAAACACTTAATAAAATCAATTTATTACAAAACGAATTAACACTTAAAAGTAAACTCTAAATGAAAAATTCTGTAGAATTACGTCAAGAAAGAGCAGGTTTGATCGAAGATGCAAACACTATGCTTGAAACTTGTAAAAATGAGTCTCGTAACCTTACTGAGGACGAGCAAGTATCTTACGATGCTAAAATGGAAAGCATCGATAAACTAAAAAAAGACATTGAAATGGTTGAAAGACAAGAAAAACTAAACGCTGAGATTGCTTCAGCTCCTGTTTCTTTCGGAACTCAAAATGTAAAAGAGTCTAAAGAAATCAGAGAATTTTCTTTCGTAGACGCAGCTAAAGCAGCTTACACAGGTCGTGTAACTGGTCTTGTTGCTGAGATGGATCAAGAAGCTCGTAACGAGAACCCTTCTCAAGCGTTCAAAGGTATCGCTATTCCTTACTCTGTATTGAATGGTAAATCTGAGCAACGTGGTGCTACTGCAGGTGCAGTAAAAGGTACTGAAGTATCTAGCTTCATCGACCAATTACAAGCAGCTTCTGTATTGGTACAGGCAGGTTCTAACTTCTACTCAGGATTGAGTGCTGATAGAAAATTCCCTATCGTACAAGGTATCACTTCTACTTGGGCAACTGAGGCAGCTTTAAGTAACGATGTTACTGCAGCAGGTGATGTTACTTCTAAGACGCTTTCTCCAAAGAAAGTTATCTCTGTAGTAGATATGAGTCCTGAGTCTTTAGTACAAAATGCAGGTCTTGAAGGTGCTTTAAGAAGAAACATCGCAGCTTCTATGATGGCTAAGATGGAGGCAGCTTTATTGGCTCAAAGTGATGTTACTTCTGCTCCTGAATCTATATTCGCAGATGCAACAGCAGCAGATACAAGTGCAGCTTCTGTAGCAGTATTAGCAGCTTTGGAAGCGGCAGTAGTAGGTAATGGTGCAGGTCTAGACTCTCGCATCTCTTACATTATGAACCCTGCTGCTTGGAGTGCAGTTGCAGGTGCAGCGGGAGCTGACTTCTCTGCAGGTTACTTGAACTTAGCTGAGAAAGTAATTAACAACACTCCTTACTTCGTAACTTCTGCTTTAGGTGCTGATGGAACTACTACAAAAGACCAAGTTCTTTGTGGTGACTTCTCTAAAGTACACTTAGGAGTATTCGGTGGATTGGATATTTTGTTTGACCCTTACACTCTTGCAGGTAAAGGTGGTGCTAGAATGGTAGCTACTGGTCTTGTAGATGGTATTGCAGCTCAAGCATCTTCTATCTTCCAAAAGAACATCGAAGCATAGTAATAGCTTATAGTTTAAATTAAAAAGGGAGTCCTTCGGGACTTCCCTTTACTTACAATATTAATTCTATGTACTTAGACCCAAACATATACAATCAAGGAGATTTAGTTCTAACAGGTGACGCTACAGTCGATGTAGTTACTGTGGCTGAAATCAAATCACATCTTCGTATAGACACGAGTGATGAAGATACTTTGTTAGGTCTATATATAGATGCTGCTACTGAGATGGCAGAAAATTATTGTGGTAGGCATTTTATTACTCACGAGTACAAGTTGTACTTTAACGAGGTAATGCCAAAAGCATCATTAATCTTTCCTGATTGTACTTTATTTGTACAGACAGGAGAAAACGATCATCACCCTGTTTACTATATTGATGCTAACGGAACTACACAACACTCAGACGCTGCTTATATAGATGCTTATTCAAATCCATCTATAGTATATTTAAGTAGTGCTTTTACAACTGTTTCATTAAAAGAAGATGCAGCTAATGTATTTTGGTTTCACTTCAAGACAGGTATAGCTGATGATGCAACAGGAGTACCACAAGCAATAAAACAAGCGATTAAGTTAATCGTAAGCGATATGTATTATTTCAGAGAAGATAGAAAGCGTAGCTTCCCTATGGCATCTGAGATACTATTACAACCTTATAAATGCTATCATTAAGATATGGCGTTTATTAGTAAAATAAAGGCGGGAGATTTTAACCAAAGAATTAAGTTAAAGTCGCTAACTACTGCACAAGATGATTTTGGGGGTGTTACAAACACTTATTCTGTTCTGACTACTGTTTGGGCAAATAAGAACGTAAAAACTCTTAGAGACATCGAGGAAAAGTTTGAGGGCGATGAGCTACAATCTTATGGTAGGTTTGTTTACACTATAAGATACTCAAGCGAAACTAAAAATATTAAGTCAAACTGGATTGTTGAAGAAGTTGAAACAAGTGATATTTATGAGATTCTAGGTTTTGTTATAGACCCTCGTAAAGAGTTTATCGAGATATTCGTTAAACAAGACTTGCCAACACAATCACCTGTCTAGTATGGCTAAACCAAAAAAGAAACAAAACTTTCGAGTTGAGGTAAAAGGCATTCAAAAGATTCAAAGCCAATTAAAAAACTTAGGATTAACTGCTAAACAATCTCGAACCGAAATAAACAAGGCTCTTAGACCTGCTGCTAATATGCTTTCAAAAGGTATTAGTAGAGCTTATAAGAACAAGTTTAAAAGTAAAAACCCTGGTCGAAGATACGATCCATCATCTAAAAGTTATAGAAATGGGATGAGGACCGCTGACACGATTGGGATTATTACTGCTAGGAGGTCAAAACAGCCAGGATTGTTTGTCGGACCTAGATTAAGAAAAGTAAACCCACACTACTGGCAAGGCAAGACAAGTAAAAACCTTGCTGCAATGCAAATAGAGGGTTACAAGAATAGGTCAGGAGAATTTGTACAATACTCTGATGTGTTTAAAGCTACGGCAGAGCAAATGGGTAACAAAGTATCATCAAAAGCTGAAAGAGATTTAAGCAAATTGATAGATAAAATGATAAAAAAAGCAGGATTTTAGATGTTTGCAGTAATAGGACAAAAGATAAACGATAGGTTAAAGGGTAATACCAACTTTGTTAACGCAAATGGTAAAACTCTTGGTTCTGAGCTTATATCTAATAATACTTGGAACGATACAACTGGTTGGGCTAAATACCCTCCTTCAGCACCTATTGCTCTTTCTGTTGAAAATAACAATTTAAAAACACTTACAGGTGGATTTAACACAAAAGCAAATGCTTATACGACTATAAGTGTTCAACAAGACAAAACTTACTTTTGTGAATATTCATATAATTCATCTTATCAAACAAGTGTAAATGTTGGAACTAGCGAATTAGGTTCAGAGATATATGAAGGTGAATTAAAGTCAGCAGGTACAGGAACTGTTAGTTTTACTTTTACAGCTACATCGACTGCAACGTATTATGTTAGTTTTACAAATCATAGCACAGTAGCTAATTCATTTGGTTTGCTAACAGCAATATCTGTAAAAGAAATAACAAGTGCAAAAGTTTTCCCTGTAATAATACCACAAGGGACAGGCTACCCTGCAACAACTTACGAGATAGCGAATGTAACTAACTTTATGTCTAAGGGTAGTTCGTTAGAGTCTTGTGATGTATCAGTAAACATATCTTGTTTTGCAGACGGATATGGAACAACATATAACCAAGCTAAAGCAGTTGTAGAGGCTTTAGACTTGTATCAGGTAACATATACCGAGGATGGACAATCCTATACTGCTAAGTTTAGGTTTATGAATCTAGATGACGAGTATTATAAGAAACCTGAAAAATTCTACAAAAACTTAACTTTCAATTGTTTAATAATTAAAAACTAAAATACAATGGCAATTCAAAATGCAACAAACGTAGCTATTAGAGTTGGTGGAACAGGTGCAGGTAACACAATCGGTTTTGCTACATCCGCTTCTCTAAGTGTGTCTATGGACTTGAGAGATTCTACAAACAAGCAATCTCTTAGATGGCAAGAAAACCTAGGTGGTTTAAAATCTTTTGAGCTTTCAGGTGACGCTTTCGTTGATTTAAGTGGAGATACTGCGACTAACGTAAACGATCCTTTCGATAGCAATACTACTGAAACAGCAACTGTTAAATTACTTCCTTCTCTTTACACAACTTGGGAAGCAGGTACAGAGGTAGATGTAGTTTTCGGTAACTCAGGAAAAAACTATACAGGTAAAGGTATCATCACTTCAATCTCTATTGACGCAGGTGTAGAAGAAAACGCTACTTACTCAATTTCTATCACAGGAACAGGAGCATTAGTTCAAGCATAGTATTAACTTTTAAATCCATTAAATTATGGCAATTAAAAACGCAACGGATTTATTAGTCTACAAGAAAACAAGTCCTGCTCAACCGCAGATAACTAGAATTAGGGTTAAATCATCAACTCCATTAAAGGATTTTACATCGGGTGATGAGATTAAAATTAATAACATTACAGACGCAGCGGGTGATATTACTGATGGTCGAATAGACCAATTTACCGCAAATACTGGTACTCATATTGTAGGGTCTATACGAGACCAATTAATTTCTCCTGCAAACTTTGATTATACAGCAGGTTCTATAGGTACAGATGGTGTTTGGAAGTATGTTGATTTAACAAACGGAGCAGATGGCCCTGTACCTACACTAGAGATAGAGGAGGTTACAGCCGAGTTCAAAAAGGGTGCAATCGAAATAATTGTAATCCAATCAGGACAATCTGTAGTATATCAACCAATCGCTTATAGTACATCCGCTTCTATTAGTATGAACACGGATTTGCGTGATATTACTACGAAAGATTCTGAAGGGTGGCAAGAGAACGTAGCAGGAGTTAGGTCATTCGAGATGAGTACAGATGCTCTATGGGATGTAAACAACGCAGTAGGAGTCGAGTCTGCTGTAAACGATTTAGTAAGTGGTGATTCAGTCGACATTAAGTTTTCCGACAGAGTTCGCAACTTAGTGGATACTGAGGAGGTTTATGGTGATGATTGGACTGCAAGTAATGTTACCTTAACTAAACACCTCGAAGATCCATTTGGTCAATTTACAGCAGCTCAAGTAGATGTAAGTAGTAATGGAGCTAGTAGAAATTATCGCTACAATGTCCCAATAGCATTGGTTGAAGGTAAAAAAATAACTTGGACATTATATTTAAAAGCATTTTCAGCTACGGCAGACTCTTGTAAACTTAAAATTCTATTAAATAGCGACTCGGGTACTGATATAAGTGCTAATACTAGTATAGAAAAAATAGAAGGTAATGGGACTGTATCATCTCCGTCAGCAAATTTTAAAAAAGTAACAGGTTTAAGTACCAGTTCGTGGACTAAAGTAAAAATAACTACCGATTCAGTAGTGTCAGGAACGGATTTGCGTGAGGCTTGGATTTTAATATACCCAGGAGCTGACCACAGCAACCAAACCACAGCAGACAAGGTAATAACCGCTTCGTGGCAAGTCGAAACAGGTACAACCGCTTCGGATTATCAAAACCCGACTGAGGTAGATTGTTACCAAGGTAAAGCGTTTGTAAATAGTGTATCTATAGACGCAGGAACTGAGGAGAACGCAACTTATTCTGCTTCGTTCACAGGTACTTCGGAGTTGTTTGTTAATGGTTTAGGTCACGAGTTGATAGGAGACCCTTACTTTGATGATGGGACTAACTGGTGGAACGCAGATGGTTCTGCTATAATAAGTAGTGGTAGTGCTAGAATTGTGTGGGCTAATGGGGTTGCTCCAGATTATTCAGCAATTTCTAGAAACAATATGTTGACTATTGGTCAGAAATATTGTTTAGAATATACTGTAAGCATTAACGTAGTAGGTGGGTTATTAATTGCAGGTTTAGAAACATCAATCCCTACATCGGTAGGAAGTCATAAGATATACTTCACACCTAATTCGGCGAATTTTGTAATTAAAAGAAGTGGTGTAGTTCCTGAAGGTTACACAAACTGCGACATAACTTTAACTTACGTTTCTGTAAAACAAGTATTCTCTTAAACACTAATAAATTAAAAAAAAGGAAAAATGAAAAAGGTAGAATTAGGTGGTCAAGAACGACCAATCAGATTTAGTTATTTAGCTTTAAAAGACATTTGTAACAAGTGTGGATTAAAGTTAAGCGAAATGAATCAGTTAGGATCGGAGATAGACCACATCGGTATCATTACATATTTTGGATTAAAGGCGGGAGCTAAGAAGATTGGCGAACCATTTAAGTACAAAATATCTGATATTGAAGATTGGCTTGATAACGAGGAGTTCTCTAAAATCAACGAGATATTTGAGGCTTTCCAACTTGACCAACCTCAAAGCGAGGGAAAGTAGTTGAGGGAGAGGAAGTCGATGAAGAATCGGGAGAAATTGATTGGGACAGACTCGAACAGATAGGTTTAGGTAGAATGGGGTTAGGTTGTGATGAGCTTTATGACTTAACCCCACGAACCTTTAACAATCAGTTAATCGGCTTTAACGCTTATCAAGAACAACTAATGCAAGATAGGTGGGAGCAAACCAGGATGATAGTACACTCTACGATTGCACCGCACTCTAAGAAAAAGCTCAAACCTAAAGAGGTTCTTTCTTTCCCTTGGGATAACGATGAGAAGGCTAAGAAAAAGAAACTAAAAAAATTGCCTTCAAAAGAATACATACAATCCGTACTAAAAAGATACGACAATAATTAAATAGAATAAAATGGGTGGAATTAAGACTATATCGATAATTGTAGCAGCCAATATAAAGGGCTTAGAGGCAGGTTTAGGTAAAGCTAATAAGTCCTTAAAATCTTTTGCTTCAAATGCAGCTAGAGTAGGCTCTACGTTATCTTTTGGTGTAACAGCTCCATTAACTGCTTTAGGTAAATCTGCTTTTGATACATTCTCACAATTTGAGAATAGTATGACAAAGGTAATGACAGTAACTGGTGCTACTTCCGAAGAAATGAATATGCTTACTTCGGAAGCAAAAAGATTAGGAGCAACTACACAATTTACCGCATCCCAAGTATCAGACCTACAATTAACATTAGGTCGTAAAGGATTTGACCCTACCGCCATAAAGAATATGGAAGGGTCTATTTTAGATTTAGCCCTTGCAACAGGAGAAGATTTATCTTTAGCTGCTAATACTGTCGCATCATCATTAAACGCTTTTAATTTAGAAAGTGACGAGGCAGGTCGTGTAGCAAACACATTAGCTAGTGCTGCTGCAAATTCATCAATACAACTTAGTACATTCTCTACTGCATTCGGTCACGCAGGTGCATCTGCACAAGCGGTAGGTGTGGATATAGAGGAGCTATCAGCGATGATGGGTGTCTTGATGGATAATGGTATTAAAGCATCTAAAGCAGGTACAGGTCTAAGAAAAGTGTTTATGCAAATGAATGAGGAAGGAATCCCATTCAAGCAAACTCTAGATGATCTTGCTAGTGGTAGTATGACTCTTAACCAAGCACAAGAATTAGTAGGAGTTACCGCAGCCAACCAGTTATTAATATTATCTCAAAATAAAGATAAATTATCTGAATTAACTGAGGAATATAAAACCAACACAGGTCGTTTGGATGAAATGGCTACTGCAATGGGACAAACATCCTTTGCAAAAGTCAAAAAGATGGAGTCTGCTATTGAAGGTTTAAAACTAGAATTAGGAGCTTTAATATCTGATATGATTACACCTCTTATTGAGGGTGTAACTAATCTAGCAGGTCAATTTGGTCAATTAGATGATAGAACAAAAAAGATTATAATAGTAGTAGGTACTTTAGCTGCTTTACTAGGACCTATGTTACTTGTTGTAGCGGGTCTTAGTGCTGCATTTATGGGACTAGGAGTTGTTATAGGAGCTCTTACAAGCCCTATTGGATTAGCTATAGCAGCCATAGCAGTTTTACCTATAGCCTTAAAATACATTCTAGATAATTGGGATGCTTTCGCAGAAAGATTAGGCGATTGGAGTTGGTGGACAAATGCTATTATAAAAACCTTACAATTTTTATTAAAGTATAATCCATTTACTTATATATTAAAAGGAGCTCAAAAACTTTATGACTTTTTAGGTATAGAGTCTGAGGTCTATAATCCATTTGAGGATTTGGCAGATGACCTTGAGGGTTTAAAAGTTGAAACAAAAAAATATAAACACGAATTTGGATCACTAACTGATTCAATTGAGGATGGTTTAAACAAGTTAGACATAAAACTTCCTAGTTTATTTGGTGATACCGACTCAGGTATGCCAAGTGCAGAGCCTACTAAAAAACAAGAGCCTAAGTCTCGTTCAATGCAAGAGGCTTATGACGCTTTATTTGGTGAGGGTGCTTGGGCGGCTTATCAAGAAGATAAAAGGTTAAAGCAAGAGCAATTAGAATCTACTCAAAGATGGTCAAACTCTGTAAAAGCATTAGGGTTACAAATATCTGAATCTTTTGCCGACTCGTTTGCTGAAGTTGTTGTTAGCGGAGACAATTTATTAGAAGGTTTAGGTAATATATTTAAGGACCTATTAAAACAAATAGCTAAGATGATTGTAAAAGCTCTAGTTTTAGCTGCTATATTTTCTATGATACCTGGTATGGGTGGTTTTGGAGCTCAAAAATTAACAGGTTTCAAAGAAATATTAGGTAGTCTAATGGGAGGAGCTTTCGCAAACGGAGGTCGACCACCTGTAGGTAAAATGAGTTTAGTAGGAGAGAAAGGTCCTGAGTTGTTTGTTCCTGGATCAAGCGGAACAATTATACCTAACCACGCTTTAGGCGGAGGTGGGGCGGTTATTCCTGATGTAAGAATATCGGGTAATGATTTATTGATTGTATTTGATAGAGCAGAACGTAGAAAAAATAGAAGGTAAGCGAATATGAGTGCATTTGGTAAAATTAGACACACTACAATTAAGGGTGAGAAGGGTACTACTTGGTATGTAGAGTTATGGAAAGAGGGTCATACCGATGCTTCTATAGATATGACTCTTGCGGGTGAGGGATTTGAAATTACTTGGAATGGAGAAGGGTCAACAAGAAATAGAAACTTCTTAGGCTCTGAGTGTGTATTAAACTTATTTGTTCAAAACGATACAGATGAGGATTTATTATACCATATACTAAGTAGTGGTTTTAGAAAATACTTTATTAGAATCTATAAGAACTCTACTACTGATACCGATATTTGGTGGTACGGATGGATTACACCTGCTTTCGATACTATAGAAAACGCACCATATCCTTACACATCATCTATTACTGCTACCGACTCTTATGGTTATTACTCTCAACTACCTATAGATGAATTTCAATCACAAGGGTCAGATAGTGTGAATCAGGTTATGGATAGAAACTATAGTATAGCAGATATTTGTAGTGATTTCATAAATAATATGGGATTATTTACTAATACACCAGTAGATAATCATCCTATACCTGGCTACATTGATTTTTTAAAAATATCTATGGATTGGACTACGTCTGCTGATGCGAGTACCTCTAATCCTCCTCCTGCAGAAAGATATTATATATCTAAAGCTGCATTTGTTAAAAATGATAATTTCCCTAGAGAATATAAAGAATCTGATGTTTTTAAAGATATTTTAAAAATGTTTAATTTAACAGGTATGTTAGCAGAGGGTTCATACTATTTCTTTCAGCCTAACACCTATTTAGATAACAGTTTATCGCAAAACAATTTCTCTCATTATAATGACTTTGCCTATCCTGCTATTAGAGATAGTTCGGGTTTTAGTAATGACAACATTACTATAGACCAAACAAATAACATATTGCTAGGTGGATCTAGTTTTACTTATGAAGCTCCATTAAAATCTGTTAAAGCAACTTATGCTTGGGAAGGAGCAAGTTTTTTTCTGTCAGAGGGTACACAAGTCTCATTTGGAAACGATATGTCTGCAGGTCAGCTTTTTAGTGGCAAGAGTTATGTATTAAAGTTTGATATGACTCACTCTATAAAGATAAACTTGAATGAAAATTCTGCATCTTGGAGAAGTGCTGCAACAAACTATCCATATTATCGTACTAACTCTACGATGTATGGGTGTGCCTTCCGATTAAAAATAAAAGCAACAGACGGAACTACAACTAAGTGGTTAGCTCCTGTAATTCAAGGAAAATATTTTAGTTTAGATTGGGTGAGTTCTGAAACAAGTTTTGTGCTTCACAGAGGTTTTCGAGACAACCTTTCACCATCGACATCATTGATTAGTGATTATAATTCTTCTTGGGATGATAATGCGTGTACTGGGCTTTATGAAAATTCAGATAGTCAAACAGGTCCTTGTAAAACTACACCTAACCATATTCAAAAGAATACAAATCCAGGTTATGTTACTTATACGACAGATTTTATTTTTAGTTCCTATATACCTGAGCTTGATTTTGATGCTGATTTAACAGTTAATATTGGTACTCCCGAAATAAATATAAAGCAATATGGTTACGAAATTTTATTTACTGGTGCTTATAGGTATATGCCATTAGGTTATAGTGATTCAACACAGGCAGGAGCTGTAATTAATGAGTTTGTATTTGATACAGAAGATGTAACTTCTACCGACACTAAAACAAATGTTTATACTACAGAGCAATCATCTAATACAGCTATAGAAGAACAAGATTTAGGTGATGTTACAATAGGTCAAACAAGTATTGACCCTAAATTTAGTGTTAGAGACTCAAGTAAAGCGTCTATTATTGCCCCTTTTCAAGTAGGGACAGATGCTACTACATCGCAAAACATTACTAGACTTCTTACTGACCAATTTTTAGAGATGCAAGTTAGCCCATTACAAATATTACAAGGTAGCATTCAGAGTGCCAACATCTCTCCGTTACAAATTATTAAGTACAAATTAAATAGCGATGATGCTGATTTTGGTTATTATATGTTCCAAGGTGGTACATTTAAAGCTAACAGCGAGATTATGGATGGAGAATGGTTTAAACTTAAAAAGGATTAGGTATGTCGAAAAGTTCAGATAGATTACAAAGAGATATATATTCTATAGGTCAACGAATTAATCAAGAAGGCTCAAAATTTAACGATTTTCTAGAAGAAAACGCTTTTGCAACTATATCTACAGCTATTCAACCAGGTGTTAGATTATCTCAAATTGATTTAGCTTCCCCTGGCTTAAAAGGAAAAATGCTTAGATATAGTAAGTTTGTTTTAATGTTTCCTGACGGCTCTAATCCTACTGTTATAGAACTAAAGGTGTCCAACCTACCTGTGGGTGCAACAACTATAAATATATATGCAGATGGGCAAAACGCTTGGGAACAAGACATTTTCCCTGATTTTGGTTATCCTGTAGGTTCTTTAATAGCAGGTTTAGACTATGAAGCTAATTCTATTTTAGCAGCCGCAGGAGATGGGTCTAATACTAACGAGGTGCAATACAATTTTGGCGGGTTCTTAGCTTCTAGTGGCTTGACAGGTCAAGGGTCAGGGGGGTCTAATTATGACTTTTCTTTTAATCCTGCTAGTGGTGTACTTAATGCAGACGGAGGCTTTAATTCTTCAGGGTTAATTACATCTAAACAACGACAAGCTATTAATTGTGGTTTTTACCACAGTACAAGTAGTATAGTGTATTTACCTTTTGGATATGGTGGTACTAACGATGCTACAAGTAGTTCGGGTTATTTAGAATTTGGTGGTTATGTAGTGCCTTGTAATGGTTATGTTGACTATGTTGTGGTAAGAGGGGAGTCGCCAGGTAGAAATACAACAGTTGGTTTTGTAAAAGCATCGGCAGGTACAGAAGTACCAGTATTAAGTGGTGCTGCAGGACTATCTGACACAGTAGATATGTTATACGATGATACTGCTTATAGGTTTGATAACTTTAGAAATCAAGGTGGTCAAATCGCAAATACTTTTTCTGCAGGAGATGTTATTATGTTCACGTTAGACACAACAAACCCACTTTATGACGCTATTGCAACAGCAGTATTAGTGTTTGATTGGAATAATCAATTATAAAAAATTAGAAAATATGGATCGCAATACAACAGAAGTAGCAATAGCACAATTTACGGCACTAGGTGTAAGCCTATCCGATGTGGAAGAATCTTTACAGATTACTTCTCTTGTGTTGGCGGTTACATTCGGTATATACAAATGGGTAGCAGAAATTATTAAAATTAAAAACAAACGTAAAGGAAGGAGGAAGTAGGTTTTACCGCTACCTTTTCCCCTATTTCCTTCTTTCCCTTTACTTACTAAAAAAAGAGTTATGCAAGAAGTTTTAAGTTATTTACTAAGCAACGGAGCTGAGTTATTATTATCTGTTTTAGCTACTGCTAAAGTAGTTGTTAGATTGACACCATCTGTAAAAGATGACAAGGTGTTTGGATTAATAGATGATTTGGTTAATTTCTTTATTAAGAACAACGAGAAAAAAACTGAAGAATAATTATGGCTATATTTAGTAAAATGGCTGCCAAAGGTATATTCGCTATAATACCTGAAATGTTTAAAGACCACAAGGGCAAGTGGTCATCGAAACGAACTGTATCGGGTGTATTAGCAGTAGCAGCAGTAAGCAATATAGATACAAATGGAATCACTTGGGAAACGCTTTGCCTAGCTTTAATTGCTGTATTACCACTTTGCTTTATGGGTGACCCAAAACCCTGTACTTGCGATAAAGATAAATTACAAAGAATTTTCAATAAAAATTAATAGGAGGATGAGGGCTTATCTTAATAGGGTAGACGAATCAGATAAACAAACTCTAGGCTATCTTACTTTGTATGATGGCTTAGAGAAAGTTTTTGAGTGCGTAACTTTAGAGCTTCCTTGGTTAGCTAATATGAGAAATGTTAGTTGTATACCAAAAGGTGTTTATAAAGTTGTGCCAAGATGTTCGCCTAAATACAAAAATCATTTTATATTAGAGGATGTTCCCAATAGAAAATACATACTTATTCATACAGGAAACTATAATACCCACACAAAAGGGTGTATTCTTGTTGGCGATAGGTTTGCACAGATCAACGATGACTCCTTGTTGGATATTGCAGCATCTAGACGAACTCTCGATGAGCTATTGGACACCACCAAAGGACACGGATTTGAACTAACCATATCTTAATTAATGCCTACACTACCAAAAGGACGAGGGAGAGTTAAACCTGCTGACAAGAATAAATCTTGGGGAGGCGATACCTCATTCTATAGAACTACTAAGTGGAGAAAACTTAGAGGGTGGTGGGTAAATAATAATCCTCTTTGTGTGGAATGTGAAAGTGAGGGAAGGACAGTTGTAGCTGATGTGGTTGACCATATCGTACCAATAAAACAGGGTGGAAGTGAGTTTGGGTTAGACAACCTACAATCGCTTTGCCACTCTTGCCACAACAGAAAGACTTATGAAGAAAACAAAGAGAACAACGATGGCAAGGTCTGGTAAAACAAATAGATATAGAAGTGGATATGAAAAGGATGTTTGTTCTAGGCTTGATGACCTTGGTGTTAGTTTTGAATACGAGACTAAGAATATTTATTATGAAGTATCGGAGCAAAGGAAATACACGCCCGATGTAATATTACCTAATGGTATCATCTTAGAGCTAAAGGGAAGATTTACTGCTAACGACAGAAAGAAAATGTTACTTGTCATAAAGCAGCACCCTGATTTAGATATTAGGATGGTATTTCAAAGACACACAAACAAGTTATTTAAAGGAAGTAAAACGACCTACTCTGAATGGTGTGAGAAACACAACATCAAGTGGGCAGATAAACAAATCCCTGAAGAATGGATAAAGGAAAACAAAAAAGTGCAGAAGAAGTAGCAGAAAGTGTATTTGACAATTGGATTCAAGACTTAGAAGAAAAGGAACAACCTGAATCTTGTAGTATTGATGATGAGGATTGCGAGGCTTGTGGAAGCTAAAAAAAGGGGGACTATTTGTCCCCTTCATTAGTTATATTCCACTCGTACCTAAATGGCTTTTGTTCTTCCTCGTCTATTAGCTTCTCTAGATACACCGCTAAGTCCATCGCCTCCTCTTGTGCGTGTTTAAGCCACTCTAAGCGACTCAAATCTTTTCGTTCCATAGTAACGCCATACTTCTTTTTACCTACCTCAGAACGCTTTAGAATCTTAAAGCACACTTGTTCTTCTATGCTACTCATATCTCTTTGATTATATCGTAAAACACAGGATCAATCTCTTTAATCTTAGCTTGTATATCTTGCCAGGCTAACTTAACCTCATCTTCACCGCCTATATCTAGTTTACTACCTGTACCCGAATTGGCTACATTAGATGCGTTCTTTTCTAACAATCTATCTATTCTAGCTCTGATAGACTTGTTGTCATTGTACTTCGGTGTGAGTTTCTTTTTCGTCATAATCTTTTGGTTTTTTCCAAATATAAATAAAAAAAAGGAAGAATCAAAATGACCCTCCCTTTTCCAATTAACCAAACAATGAAAACCAAGCTATGATTACTATAAATCACAACACAGCTCAAATATATAAAACTTTTCCTTTATCGTAGTCTAAAAACGTAATATATTTGTAAACAAATTTACCTCTACCAAAATCTGTAGTTTCGGGCATAGTCTTCCAAAACCACTTATTTATCCTTACTTTATTTAAGTTGTATATAAGCACCTTATCATCATCAAAGAAGTTTACATACAATCCTTGCGAACCTTTTTCATTCTTAGCTCGTCTTAAAATTCTTTCGTACTTGTGCATCTCAAGTAGTAATCCACTAGAGTAATTTTCCTTTGCGTAATCCAAAGTAAAGTTTCTTTTCTTCATCTCACAATAGAACTTTCTATCATCCCACTCATAGGTAAAATCCCAAAAATCATAATGGCTTTCGCTAGGCTTACAATCTATGTTGTATTTACTTGCAAAGCGTTCTAATAGTTCAAGCTCTGTGTTAGTCATCTCTAAAGGTTTTGTAGATTAAAATTGATTCAACATCGCAATCTTCGTTTGGACAACTGTAATTGCTTACTATACCTTCACCTTCTAATCCATAATCTTCGTAAGTGTGGTCTCCTCCCCATATAATTTCTTGCTTACATTCAGGACAAATCATCTTTATTAATTTTAGTTAATATATCTAGCTCTTGCTTTAATTCTATAACAGCGTTAGCCATCTCAAGTTCCCTAGCATTAGCTAACATCTTCTCTCTCTTGTACGTTTTCATCATCGTGTATATATAGGTAAAAGCAAAAGCACTTTCCTCAAAGACTGTCAGCCTAGGCTTAAGTTCCTTCGCCCTAGGATGGTCTTTAAATTGCTTATACATCTTAACTACTTCTTGCTGATGTGCTATAAACTTATCTAGGCTATCTACCTCATCCATACTAGGATCAGCCTCCCTTAATAAATTTATTGCTTTCATTGTTATTTCGTCTGCCATAGCTTAAAATGTTTGGTTAGTTCTTCTCGCTTTATCTAATGGGTCTACTAGACTACCATTTTCATTGAGATACTCGAATCTACGTTTTTTATACGAATAAAACAAATTAATTGGGTCTATCTCAGGTGTAGGAACTCCAACAAGTTTCTGAAACTTAATCTTTTGAACGTGAATCTCTGTTACGTTCCATTTATCACTCTGTGGGTTTCTGTGGAAAACTAGGAAGTTATCCGCCCTGTTACCGAACATAGCACCAAACTCTACATCACTCATATTCGGAGCAGGTCGAGTACCATCTTCGTTCCTTCTCCTATTCGCAGCAGTACCAGGATGCACTACAAGATAAAACATTATGTCGTGCTTCTTAATAAACCTCCTTATATTACTCAAAGCATCATAGTAATACTCATACTTAGATTGCTTCTGTTCGGACCGCAAATCATTTAATGGATCAAGAGAAACACCATCGTAATGCTCTACTTGCATCATATCGCTAAACGATTGCAACACATCTTCAACAGTTGGAGTCTCCTCAAAAGTAAGCACAGTAAAATGTCTGTAAGCCCAATCAATAGCCATCAAATAATCGTGTTGATTTATTCTATCTGAAAACTCTTTATCTGCTGTTTTACCGCAGTACATCTCAGCAATATCTATCATCAAATCACCTACAGGTTCGTTCTCAGGACAATACATTAACCACCTATAACCATATAGCTTAGATGCCATTATCATAAGAAATAATTGTGTAGTTGTTTTACCGATGTTAGCAAAACCTGTCATAATGGTTAGCTCACCTTTACGGAACGTATAGTGAGGGTTGAGAGGGTCTACTCCTGTAGGTTTACCTTTAGTGTACCCTTTGGAATATATCTCCTTACAATAGCTTACTACCTCCTCGCGAGAGGTCATTCTATACAAAGCCATCTTATGATTTCATCGCTTGAAGTTGACCACCTAGATAATCCGCATCAGGTTTAGTTTGCTTATCTCTAGAAACCCATCCCGAAGCAGCCATCTTCCAGTTTTTCATCTTGTTCTTTCCTACCTTCCATCCATTGGATTCGTAGAAATAATAGAACTTCTCTCCATCCTTCTTAGTGCCACCTTTTGATAGGAAGAAATCGACTACCTCGGATATTGTTTTGGGTTTAGCTTGTTTAGTAGACTCCTTTTTAGTCATTTGTTTTACCTCTTGCACATCTCCATCCCAATTCAAGTCATTATCATTTAACAACTTTAATATAGACTTATGTACTCTATTGTTAGCGTTTAGGCTTGATCCATACTGAAACTCTATGAACCCTGTTATATACCATCTGCCATTAGCTAATACGGATATTCTTAATTTATCCTCGTTTACTTTTTCAAGAAACTTATTTAGTTCTAGTTTACCACCTATAAGCATCTCGAATAATCTTTTGTTTGGTCTAAATATACCTGCGTGATTACAATTATCACAAATGTATATCCAAAATAGTTTCTGTGTTAAAGATAGGTCTAAGTACCAATCTTCTTCCCACTTCATTGTATCTGTAAATCTTTTCGCCATCATTTCTTAATTTATTTGGTTAATTTTTTAGAAATAAATAATAGAGGGGCTTTTACACCCCTCCAATATTAAAATGGTAAATCATCAGCAGAGTGGAACTCCTCAGTAACTGGAGCTTCTACGTTCTCTTTACCACTAGCATTCGTAAATACTTTCCAAGCCTGTAGGTCAGTATAGAATCTTTCATTGTACTCTCTAGACTCTACGTTAAAGCTAACATCTACTGTTTGCCCTACCTTGTTAAACTTAAGAAAGTTATCTACCTTCTCCTCTCCGAACACACTAAAGAAAACATCTTTAGGGTATTCACTTGCAGTCTGAACAACAAAGCCTAATTTCTTCCAAGACTTTCCTGCTTTTGACGTTCCTTCTTGTACATCAGTAATTTTAGTGATTGTACCTGTAATCTGTAAGTTACTCATAATTCAGAATTTAATTGATTATACTCGTTAACAACTTCTTTCACGAAGTTAGCAAATTTTTTCGAGTTTTGCATCTCGTCTATCAAAATCTCTTTTAATATCGCTCCGTTTGTACTAACATAAGCCCTAGTGACTAATTCCTCAATAGGCTCATAGCCATCATCTTCGGACTTATATTCAGCAGATATAACTATGTATTCATCACAGTTCTCTGTTATCTCCTCGTGTGCTACATCTAATCTATCTATTTTCATAAAGCTGCTCTATCTTTAATCGTTTATCTCTAATAGGTAGACCTGAAACTAAAATATCCTCTAACCTAACTTTCATTCCAACTTTATGTGGATATTTAACTTCGCCCATAAAAATACTTTTTAAGTTTTTATAGTCAGGTTCATACTCGCTATAAGTCTCAAACATCTTTTTAGAGTGTATTGCAGACGAATGATCCCCATTAGTTAGATAGCCAATCTCAATAGCTGTTATGTCTTGACTCATAAATAAATAATATCTAAGAGAGTGCCTAGCATTTATTATGTGCCTGTGTCTTGATTTACTTAAAACTTCTTCTCTTGTAACATTCCAGTATTTAGTTACAATGCTTAAGCCGTGATTTAATCTCCTAATCGCATAAGGAGTAGCTTTTTTACTTCTCATAATTCTTCGTGTATAATGTGATTAATTGCTTTTGTTTCTGTTTCGCAAAACATTCTTTTTTTCTCTAACAAATCTATGTACTCTTGTCTACCCGAATCAATAAACATATCAGAACATCTGAATATACCTATTTGATGTGGTGCATTAGACTCAATTACAATAAAGACAAACTCCTTTGCTCCAAAGCCATCCATATAGAATGCAGCCTGTCTGTTGTACCCATAACGATAAGCACTCTTTTTAAAGTCAGCTACATCTTTTCCTGTGGTCTTGATGTCTACTAATACATCTCCTCCATCTACCAATATATCTGCTTTACCTTTGCACTTTGTCATAGTGTTAAAGTCTATCCAACACTTAGGGACTTCTGTCTCGCAGTTGTCTAAGATATTCTTAACTTCATTACAAGCCAATAATTTATTTTTAAGTTTAAGTGCTAAAGCGTATTGATCCATAGTCATTAGATACTTACGACCACTTGCACACTCCTCCTCTAAGTTTAACTTCCAAGCCTTATTCATCTTGCTAGTCATACCTTTGTCCCTTTCAGGTCTATCTTCAGGGTTAAACACCACAAAGTTCTCTTGGTATTTCTCAGGCTCTAATATAAGTGTGTGTACTAAAGCACCAAACCTTAGTGCAGGTGAGTCTACCTTGCCACCATTACGCATCTTCCAATAGTAAGCAGGTCCTCTCTTTATGTAACCTAACTGTGAGTTAGTAACATATTCATAGTCTCCGTAGTATTCCTCGTCTGTGTTAAATGTTTTCATAAGTCTATTCTTTTACCTTATCAGCTAGTTTATTGAAATCATAGTTAAACACCCAAGCTACAAAGCTACCTACAAGGTGAAGCACGAAGCATAACCAAATCCACCACGGAGCATTGGCTACCACTAAAATCCACGCTACAATAATTAACAACATCATCCTTTTAATGCTTTATTAATTCTTAACTCCTGGTCTTTAGTAAACTCGTATCGCAACAAAGCCTGTTCTACTTGACTACCTTTACCCGACTTAATAGCATCGAGCATACTCGTTTCAATCTCCTTGGTCATCTTCTGTCTTGTTGGCTTCTTATCTCTAATCCTAAGAGCATCTACTACTTCGCCAAAAGCCTTAACACCTTGCTCTACATAAAGTGTAACTTGTACACCTACCCAGTCTTGAATAAGACCACTGCCTGACACCTTCTCTATTGCTTTCGCATTAGTTCGGTTAAGTATCATAGGTTTGTCAAACTCTTTAAAGTAAACCACAAAGCAATCTTCTTTCCTGCCTTGCTGTCCTGTAACCTTATCTGTATCTAGCTTGGCGATAGTTACTACCGCTTCTTTCTTTCCGTCTAAAGAATACGATCCTAGATAATCGTAGTTGAACTGTTTTTTCCAATGTCCTTGCATAATATATAGTTGTTTAAATGTTACTTAGTTAAAAAGGGAGGGGCGGTATATATTCTTAAATATAGAACCTCCAAAAATGGAACTTTCACTTTTTATACCTCCTTATTTACACCTATAAGGGTTTCGTAAGAGTGCTTTACAAAAGAATTAACCATTTCTGTGAATGACACAGAACAGTTGTGAACTTCTTGTTTTCTTCCTGTAAGCATATATAATGTAAATCTAATTATAGGTGGGTTTTCTCCATCGTATGAATCAGGGAAATAAGCAAATGATATTTTGACATCTATACAAACTTCATCATAGTTTATATTCCAACATCTAATTATCATTGGTCGAATCATTTTGATTAAATCTTCTTTCATTTTAGTTTGGTTTAATTGTTTAGTAATTGTTGATTGTTTTACAAACATAATAAAGTTATCTGAATAAAAAAAATAAATTCCCCCAGGATTTAATTAATATACGTTAAATAGAGGAAAAATG
>JAYQEC010000018.1:0-14848 GCA_038138645.1 Porticoccaceae bacterium
GATCTGTTAATGATAGGCCGATTATTTAAAAATCACATTATCGCAGAAAAAAGTAAATAGGGGGATGGCTATATTTCTAATCACAGGCAGTTGAGATTGGTTTTAGCGGCCATATTTTTAGATTTGAGAGTTTCTTATTGTCTTCGTTAATAAGAAAACGCACTAAAATAAAGTAAATGTCCAAATCAAACTTATCATCTGCAGCCAATGTATTATTAGATTTTATTTTTACCGCTGACGTACTTGAAATAGCTTCATAGCCCAGATCATAAATATCCTCTGCAATATCAAGCTGAGTGATATAGCGCCAATTATCGATAATATGAAAAGCTACCTGTTCTTGATCTTCGCTACTCCGTTCCTCGATCATAATTGCTGTTTCAAATGGCCATGCCTGAATTTGATAGCGGGCAATGGCTGAATGAAGGCGTTCATTGTAGGTATCAGCTGATTCAGCGCCATAACAGGCGCCTAAACATTTTTTAAGCTGACTTCTAAAGCATGGGGTATTTTGTCTTTTGGGTTTCTCTAATCCAATCAGCTGGTGGCAAAGAAAATACTGATCAGCTAATTTTTCGAGTTGAATGCCAGCCTGTCTAGGCGATCTAAATAAGCCGAACTGCTGATCTGAGGGTGCTGAAGATGATACAGCTTCAGTTTCTAATCTTAAATAGCCATTAGGATCTGCGACGGATCTGTATTGATAAAGTTTACGGGTTTTACGTAGGCGTCGATTGTATAGCGGGGCGAGGGACTTGATCTGGTGACTCTCTCTTATCTGTGCGCCAAAATCACCAGGTGTGGTTTCAAATGTTACATGCGCTGTCTTTTGGCTCATTTGAAACTCTTTAGAGTTCTTATAGTCAGAAGAAAAATGACTTAATACTCGAGTGCGAAGATTAACGCTTTTGCCTACATAAAGTAGCTCACCCTGTTGGCTGTAAAAATAATAGACACCTGAAGTGTTAGGGATTTTGCTAATTTCATCAGGGTCAAGCAGAGGGGGTAATGAGGCTCTTTTTAGAAGCTGTTTACAGCATGCTGAAATTTCTTGAGCTGAATAAATAGCAGAGGTTCTAATAAAAAAACCATAGATCATCTGCGCATCATCCAGAGCGCGATGTCGATTTTCAATGTTTAAATCGAAGCGCCGAATAATCTCCGAAAGACCATGTCTCTTAAATTGAGGGTAGAGGTTGCGACTTATTTTTACCGAGCACAGTGGTTTGGTGCTGTAGGTGATTCCCGCTCGCTCAAATTCACTTTTTAAAAAGCTATAATCAAATCGGGCATTATGTGCTACTAGGGTTCTACCTTTGAGCTTTTCATGCAATATTTCCGATATTTCACCGAATTTAGGCGCATTTTCGACCATTTTTGGCGATATTCCCGTTAGTTTTTGTATATGGCGGGGAATAATGGTTTCAGGATTAATAAACGACTGCCAGCTTTCAACTAATTGGCCTTTCTCTATGACCAATAACCCAATTTCTATAACACGATGATACTTGGCTCGTCCGCCAGTGGTTTCGCAATCCAAAAGAACCATCTTTTCAGGGAAGCCATCAGACAAGACAGCATTATCGATCGTATTATTTTCTAGCCAGTTGAGTTGCATAGTGCAGTCATAATAAATTGCAATGACTAAAAGATACGCAGTGCTTAAAAATGAATATCAATAAAAGAGATTTATTTTTTTCGGTTAGCTTTGGCTTTTCGCTTTCTAGCGGCTTTTTGTTCAAGACGCAGTTGATCAAGCGCCTCTTTTTCTTTTTTCATAATCTCTACCTGTACCATTTCTTGATCAATGACTTCTGGAGTCTCGAAACTGATGGCACCCAGTTTTCCATCGCGTAATTCATTAATAAAAATAGTAGAGGCGCGTTCCAAATCAATTCGATTTCCACCTCGTAAACAGCCCCTTTGCTTGCCAATAATTTCTAGCAATTCAATTTCGGTTTCAGGAAGCTGTGAAAGGCTAAAACGCTGTTTAAGATATTCTGGATATTGCTTAAGACAAAATTCAGCCGCAAAAAACGCAACATCCTCATAACTCATAGCCGTATTTTTGATAGCGCCTGTGGTCGCTAGCCTGTAGCTACTATTGGGGTTATCAATTTTTGGCCACAAAATTCCCGGCGTATCCAAAAGCATAATGCCATTGCGCAAATTAATACGTTGCTGCCCCTTAGTAATCGCTGGCTCGTCACCCGTATTGGCAATATGTTTTCCTGCAAGGCAATTAATTAAGGTGGATTTGCCGACATTGGGAATACCAGTGACCATAGCCAATGTGTTGCGCTCAGCCTGCGGTGGATAGAGCTTATTAATAAGGTCAATAATTTGCCCGCTTGGATCGGTATTTATTAGGTCTAAGGCTAGAGACTTAGTATTATTTTGACTCTCAAAATGGTTCTGCCATTGTTTTGTGATAACAGGGTCAGCGAGATCTAACTTGGTAAGCACTTTTATACGTGGCTTTTGGGTGCACAATGTTTGTATAAAAGGATTTGAGCTACTAAAGGGAATACGAGCATCTAAAACCTCAATCACTAGGTTAACCTGAGGCAATGCCTCAGTCATTTCCTTGCTAGCTTTATGCATATGGCCTGGATACCAATGAATTGCCATTGTGCTTTATTCTCTAAGATGATTGATTAAGAATATTCTATCATGGTTCTCAGCAAGCTGAGTGATAGAGGCATAGGGAAGGGAGTATAAAGTTGTTAATCGCTAAAACCCAAGATCTTCTTGGGTTACTCTAACATTGATTGATTCACCATCAATTTCAGTGATCACTAAAATAGGTCGACAACACACAAAACAGTCCTCGGTATAGGTTTGAGATTCAGAGGGGTCAACCATCAGGGTAATCGATTCCCAACAATAGGGACAGGTAATCTGTTCCTCATGTAAAAACATTTATTGCTCCACCAGCTTTGCTGTTTTAAGTGCCTCAAGGTTATTGCTACCGGTTAAAAACATTGTCCAGCGAAGCTGTTCTTTAAGAATCGCTATTTTATCCACAACTGCCTCGGTATTTTTTAAAGCCGGTGCCAGAAATGGTTGAGCCAAAGCAGATATGCTGGCACCCAAACGAATACATCGTGCGATATCCAGCCCATTTCTAACGCCACCAGAGCCAATTAAATTTATATCTGGACAGTTTTTGTGAATGGCAGGTAACAGCTCAGGTGTATCCATTCCCCAATTAATAAATGGCAACGCCACCTGTTTTTCAAAATCTAATTGATTGCGGGCATATTCAATACTCGCCCAATTTGTTCCTCCGCGACCCGCCACTTCAATCGTTTTAATACCTGCCTGTCGAAGTTGTTTCGCATTACTTGGACTGATTCCCGCACCTACTTCTTTTACAATTACTGGGACCGATAATTTATCGGCACACAGATAAATTGCCTCTAGAACCTGTTTCCAATTGCGGTCGCCGCCTTGTTGGACAAGCTCCTGCAAAGGATTAAGGTGAATAATAAGCGCGTTGGCCTGAATAGCCTCAACAGCACGCTCAGCCAAATCAATTCCCTGTTGTTGTATCTGAGTGGCGCCAATATTGCCAAATAAAACCGCATTAGGCGCATACTGCCTAATAGTTTGAGTTTGATTATTTTCCAATGCAGCCCGTTGAGAGCCAACCGCCATAGGGATATTGCAGGCTTCGGCAGCCTCTGCCAGATGGCGATTAATAATCTCGCCGCTATCACAGCCCCCAGTCATAGCGCCAATCATTAATGGTGCTGCTAGCTTATAGTTAAGGAACTCAGAATCTAAATTTATTTCAGAAAGTGCCAATTCAGGCAACGCATTATGCTCAAAGCGAATACGGTCAAAGCTCGAGTCTGCCTGAGACTGATGTTCTGATTTCAGCGCCAAATCAATATGATCTGTTTTACGTGTTTCTATATCACTCATGACGCCAACTCCCTTCGCTTATCTAAAAAATCCACTAAGATCATATGCGGTAAAGTTAACGCAGCAAGGCCGATAAAAGTCAGTTTTAAAATAGACTCCTTTGGCGAGCCGCTTAAATAATAAAATAGGATGAAACCAACGCCCCAGGCCAAAACTGTATAAATAAGTGCCTCGCGCGAGGCTCCATAGCGACCACTGGGTTGCAAGCTATTCCATAACCGCAACATATGCCCACGACTATGCCAAATACAAAAATACAGAGCAAAACTGACCAGTGGGGGTAATAGAAGCGCAATAACAATTAGTACCCATAAATTAAGCAAAGGTTTTAGGTATTGTCGATGGTAAAACGTAAAAATACAGTAAGCCATGCAACATAACGCCCAGAAAATAAAAACCACAGAAAGGATATTTAATAACTGTTGCGCCGCCTCAATTGAAGAAAGAACAGCAAAAAGTGACATTACTTCTTGAACATGGAAGTTGGGTATTGCTACTGCAACTAAGCCACCATGGGCAACCCAGGGCAACCAATCTGAACCCGTTTCTGCAATATCACTGGCCCCAAAATGAATGCCTGAAATCAGTAAAAACATGCCTAAACTTATTAATGGAAACCACCACCAAAGAATCATAACGGTGACGGCCATAAGTAAATAGGCAAGATGAAATCCAAGCCAAGAAAGGGTGCCGCTCATTTGCCAGCCACTACGGCGAGCAATGGCAGCATCAAAGCCTCCATGAGGAACGCCGAGTAAAATAATGGCCAGCAGTGCTGCAATATCCCAACTATTCATTGCATAAATACCTGTTTGATAAAAGGTCGTTTTGGCATAGCCAGAATAACCCTAATCCAATCACTAAAGGTCGCCTTGCCCAGCATAAAGCGAGCAAATCCCTCGGGGCTTAATGAGCCAGCGGTTTGCATCATAAGGTTTACCGCAAGCTGTGGTTCGGCTAACAGTACCCCATTAAAAATTTTATCCAGATAGTTAAGTTGTTTTGAGATTGGCTTAGGAACCTCAAATTTACCCTTTTCAATACCGCACACTAATTGGCTGATTTGTGATTGAATATTGGTAAACGCATAGCCAGACGACTGTCTGACTGCACCGCTAGCGGCGCCAATACGCGCCATAGAGGGATCCTCTGGAATACTGTGATGCATTGCAATTACACCAGATTCCTGACGAATTATGTTTTCGACCTCAATACCTTGGTTTTCAAGCCACTGATCAATAGCCTGCCTATACCAGTCCTCAGGTTCTAGGGTTTTAGAGATAATGGTGGATTCAACCAATATCTCGTGATCGGAGTAAGGCAACGCATAGATAAAGTGCAGGCCACGGGATTGATCCACGCGAAAATCCATCAGTGTTGCTATATTAGGGTTTTTAAGTGGGTTTTTGGTACGAATCTCAATACCCAAAAAATGTTGTTTTAGACCCGCTTTAGCTGCCACTGGGGGGCGTGAATCATAAATATATTTAGCTTGATAGTTTTTTCCTAGAGCGGAAAAAGTGCCGCCTTGACCAGAAGTGGTTATATCTTCTGCAGTTGCCCTAACCAACTCAACATTCTCGGATAATGATGCCTCGCAGTGGGTTAAGTAATCGGCAGAACTCAAACAGATATAATCATACTGACCACTGTGATGAATAACCTCGCGCTCGTTATCCACCAGACGCCACTGATTCCAACGACCCTTGATGGCAGATTGAAGATTATCTTGCTGCTGGTTAGTTGCCCATAAAGCCCAGCAGGCATCGCGCTCAGCAGGGGTCTTAGGTTCAATGACCACTGCGCTGTGCTGTTTAAGTTGGCTGGCAAAGGTTATGCCTGCACTACCGCCGCCAATAATGGCGATATCCCTGTTAACAACCTCACTATCCCTATTATTTGCTATCAACACCGGCTAATCCTTTGAGTGATAAATGTAACTCTGATTGATGCTGGGGTACTTTTTTCGGTCTAAGATCTAACAGGCTATATAAACTAATAAATATTTTTTCAGTTTTACCTACTACCGCACGACCCACCCACCAAGCGCAGTGATGACGTCTTAGCACGATGCCAATTTGTCGATAGATACGCAATGCCACAGTAATAGAAAAACGTGATCTAAAAGGTAAAAGCTGGATGCCCAGAAGGGCGCTGGCATAATATTTTTCTGCTAAATCAAGCAGCTTTTTAGTTGCTGCAGAAACTGGTTGTAAACACTGTGTTTGTTTATGCGCAATTTGGTCGGCCGAATAGTTAGCCCAGCTAGCAGGAATATAGCGACGTCCCATTTTGGCATCTTCCAAAACATCTCGCGCAATATTAGTTAGCTGCATAGCAATACCTAGATCAATGGCAAACTGATCGGCACGCGTATGCTGACAATTCAATACTCTGCACATCATAATACCCACCGTGCCAGCAACCGCATGGCAGTATCGCAAAAGTTCGGCTTCATCTTTAACCGCCGTAGGCTGTTGGTCGAGAAGCATGCCATCCAGTAGTTCTGTGGCAGCATTAATCGGGATATTGATAGCATTGGCAAGTTCAAGAAAGGCTTTCACTTCTGGACCAGCTGAGGCTTGACGATTGATTAAACTCTGATGGATATCTTCTAAGGTTTCATGCCGATGGGGTAGGTCACCATCGGCAATATCATCAACAAATCGACAAAATTCATACAGGCGTGCCGCGCGATCAGCCAGTTTTCTACCGAGAAAAAAACTCGCCCAATAAAAGGATTTTCCATGTCTAGCCAAGACCTGTTTTGACGTTAGCTGACCTGATTGCACTGCATCCATGATTTATCCGCCTGAACCTACCTCTACACCGGTTAAAAGTTCCTCTACTACTTTAGCAGAGCTGACCACGCCGGGTAAGCCCGCACCAGGATGGGTGCCGGCACCGACAAAATAAAGATTTTTTAGGCTGCGGTGGCGATTATGAAATCTAAACCAAGCAGATTGAGTCAATCTTGGCTCAATAGAAAAACCAGCACCATGCATAGAACGATAGTCACTGGCAAAATCCTCAGGGGTCATCCAAAACACCTCTTCAATCACCGAAGATAATTCAGGCAAAATTGATTTTTCCAAGGCATTCACAATACGATCGCGAAGTTTTGGTCCCTCAGTTTCCCAGTTGATATCGCCCTGAAGATTTGGCACAGGGCAGAGCACGTAGAATGACTCACAGCCCTCAGGAGCGAAGCTTTTATCGGTTGCTGTAGGCCTATGAAGATAAAGAGAAAAATCTTCGCTTAATTTTTTGCTGTCAAATATTTCAGACAATAGTTCTTTAAACCTTGGACCCATCCAAATACTGTGATGAGCTACCTCTGGATACAGTTTTTTAGTGCCAAAATAAAGCACATACAGACCCATGCTGTAGCGTTTTTTAACCACAGGCATAGGATTCTTTTTATTGGGCAGTAAATGCTGGTAACAGGTTTCTGGGTCGCCGCCAAAAACCACTATATCTGCGTTAGTGATAGTGCCATTGGCCATGCGTACAGCCTTGGCTTGATTGTTCTCGGTTATAATCTCTTCAATATCGGCATTTAAAACGATATTAATACCTTGGCGCTCCATCAGTGCACCGAGTTCTGCAACCAATTTACCAGTGCCGCCCATACAGAAAAATACACCCCAGCGGCGCTCAAGATAATGAATCAGCGTGTAAATTGCCGTAGTTTTAAATGGATTTCCACCCACTAAAAGCGGATGAATGGAAAAAGCCTGTTGGATAAGTGGATGTTTTAAATAATGGCCTACCAGTTGAGAAACTGTTCTGTAGCATTTTAAAGTAAGTAGTGCGGGGATCTGTTTGATCATTAGCCAAAGGCTATTAAACGGCCTGTGAACCAGTTTTTTAAAGCCAATATCATAGACTTTTTTGGATTGATCCAGCAGAGCCAAATAACCCTCAGCATCATCCGGACTAAAGCGGCGAATTTCTGAAAGCGTATCTTCAATTGAGGCCCGATAATCAAATTGACTGCCGTCGCTAAAATGGAATCGATAAAAGGGATCGAGGGGAACAAAATTTAGATAGTCTTCAAGTTTCTCATCAAATAACTCAAAAAGCTCATCAAATAGAAATGGGGCAGTTATCACTGTGGGACCAGCGTCATGAGTATAACCGCCGCGTTTAAAAACCTGTGCTCTACCACCAAGGCTTCCCAGTCTCTCCATTAAAGTGACTTGATAACCCAGTGCTCTTAATCTTAATGCCGTCGCTATTCCAGCAAATCCAGCTCCAATAACAACCGCATGCTGTTGTTTTGTCGACTGACTGTTTAAGCAATTCGACATTGGCTTTTTTCCAAGGTTGTTTTCTTGACTGATTCAACTAAGCCAGCGGTGACAGATTGCAATGCAACGGGCAGAGACGAGACTAACTGTTCTGCTTGCAGTAACCAGTCATCAACCAGTTGATTAGCCTGAAGAATAACAACGCTTGAGGCAATTCTTTGCTGCCAATTAGCCAATTGCCTATTATCATTCGAGCAATACCATTGATTAAATTCTGTTGAACTCGCACCCTGAACGGCGAAAAGACTAACCGCGAGGTTAGGTTTTCGACCATCAAGATCACAGGATCTGTGACTTGAAGGAATAATATCATCAATATCATTGTAGCCTTGATAAGCCAGCCCGCAAAAACTCACTAATCGATCTAAGTTAAATAACCAGTCATTATTGTCAAAGCTATTAGTTATGCCAGCCGCAATTGCAGCTCCCTTAATAGGTGCTGTCAGTAATGGCGCTGTTTTACCCGCAGCAATCTGTTGCCATTCATCGAGATCGGCACATTGACGCTGGCTGGTATCCGAAATTTGTCCGCTACAGGTTTCTTGCATTGCCTGTGCTAATAGAGCGGTGAGTTGACCGCCATGCTGATTATTTCTTGCCGCTAGCTCAAAAGCCTTAGCTACCATCCAGTCGCCAAGACAAAGTGCCATATCAGAGCCAAAAAATTCATTAATACTTTTTTGACCGCGGCGGTGTGTGCTTGCGTCGCTAATATCATCATGGATAAGCGATGCATTGTGCAGAAGCTCACAGGCTGCTGCCCAGTGAAGATTGTCTTTATTATCGAGGTTAAGGGCGATGCCACTTGAAATTGCAAGCTGTGCTCTAAATGCCTTACCTGGATTTTTGAAATGATAGTTGGCAGCAATAGCCAAGCTGTTGTTATTTTTAGGCATCTCTGATTTAAGAAGATTATCTAATTGAGATAGCCATGGATTTTTAGTTGTCGGGGCCATCGTTTGTACCCTCGTCGCTTGTAACTTTTAGTTACTTATTTTTGTTTTTATGGAACCTTAATTTTTTTAAGAAAGAGAGAGCCAGAAATCTGGCTCTCTCCCATTCTCAACAGTAGATTATTCCGAATCAGCTACTGCTGCTGACCAAATTACGATACCGAAACCAATTTTGTTCCAGAAGTCAGCTAAGTTATAAATAATATTCATTGTGCCTGCGTCCGCTCCACCGCCTAGATAACCTAGGAAATAGCCTAGCGGATAGATAGCCCAACCCACAGTGACAAGAAGTGTCATTGTTTTATAGGCTTTCTGTACATTGGCATTAGCAAGGCTTGCATTAACCTGACTAGCTTCACCTTTGATAATGTACCAAATAACATAGAACCAAGCCGCCATTGATAGAATGAAGGCTAAGCCTACACCCATGGCACCGGTTTCTCCCAGATAGCCAAAGATCAACATTACTGTTGAACCAACAAGAAGATTCCAGAATACGCGACCAGGTACTTTACCTACCGCCGACATGATTAAATAGAACTCTACCATCAAGAGTGGCACGGTAAGTAGCCAATCAATATAGCGGAATTCAGTTGGAGATGTACCCGACGCAACCCAGACATCACGCATATAGAAGTAATGAACTGCAGCTATAAGCGTAACAAGACCGGAAACTGTCAAAGACGTCTTCCACTTACCTGCAACGCGATCGCGCTCCAAGAAGAAGAAAGCCGTAGCAGCGACAAGCGCCATAGAAATTAACCAAAAAGACATGCCGACATAATCGCCGGATTGTAAATTGTTTGTCATGTGTAACCCCTACTTAAATCAAGCTTTATTATTGTTGTGTCTGCTTGTATACCTAGACTTGCATTACTTAAGATAGTCAAGCGACACTCCCAGTACAGCAATTCCAGTTAAGATAGAACATTAAACTAGAACTTATACATTATCCCTTTTTTTCGAAAAGGACAACCCATTGATATATTCCGATATAAGGATATGTAACAATGGTGCTTGTTATTCGTGAGGAAAAGGAATATGGATTACCTCACTAGCTATTGATTTTGGTATAACTAAAAAAATCACAAAACTAGAGCCTCCAAAATCAACGTAAAAATAAATATAGACAATAATTACAGCTATGAGCAGGGGCAATGAACAAATTATTTTTTTATAAATATATGCGACCGACTGTAATCCTTTGCTTTTATTGGTTAAGTTTTTCTGTTGTTGGATCTGAAGTCACGCAAAATAAGGACTTTCCAACAGAGACTTGGCAGTTTCAGTCCGCCGAAAATGCCAATATAGCCGCAACCAAATTAGAAAAATTATTCAGCTTATCATTTGAAGATCCTTCGACTCAGGGTGCCGCATTATTTAAGAATGGAAAATTAATTCAAGAACGGTATGCAGAAGGTTTTAGTAAAGATCATGTTGCTACCTCATGGTCGATGGCTAAAAGTTTTTATGCGGCACTTGTCGGTATTTCTATTGAAAAGGGTGAAATTGGTCATCTCGATGAGAAGCTTAGCCTCTATCTTGACGATTTTAAGGACAAGCGTGGCGATATAACGATTCGACAATTACTTAATATGACAAGCGGCCTAGAGATGCCCAGTCATGAACATGAAAAGATGTTTTTTACTGATGATCACTTGGCTTATGCCAAAAATGTTGATTATGAAAAACCAGCGGATCAGCTTTTTGAATATAACAATGTAAACTCTATGTTGCTGGCTGATCTTTTACTTCAGGCCACCGGCATACCTGCTGATACTCTGCTTCAAGAGCGCATTTTTAATAAAATTGGATTAAGCAATGTCACCCTGTGGCAAGACACTGCGGGCAATGCGCTGACTTACTGCTGTGTCGACACCACAGTAAGGCAGTATGCTCGGTTTGGTCTGTTATTTGCCCGTGGTGGACAGTGGCAAGATCAACAGGTGATTCCCAAGGCATTTGTCGATGAAACTTTCCAGCAATATTGGAGTGATATCCCCAGTAATAATTTAAATCACCCAAGAGGTTATTCACTGCATTGGTGGGTTTCTCGCTATGATGAACAGTCTAAAATTTTTAATGCCAGCGGAAAATTTGGTCAATATATCTTTGTTGATCCAGACAATGATGTGGTTTTTGTAAGGGTGACAAAATACCATTCTACAGGTGGCAATAAAATTGATTGGGGGCCACTGGGGCTTATCAATAAAATTGGTTCAGTCGAATTTCGCAGAAAACTAGCTATGCTACTAAGCCGCTGGGGTTGGATTGATATTCAAGCGGTCAGGGCACCAATGACCTTTGATGACGGGGTTTCCAACCAATTTTCGATTAATTACAGCGAAATTATCGACAATCTAGCAACGTTAAATCAGCCTTAATTTGTGATTAAATCTTATAAAGAGTCTAAGTTATCAAGGCAGTATTGGCCGCGTTTTAGAATTGATTCCTTGACCTCGGGCTGCATTTTATCCCAACTTCTATAGGCCATGGCGGTGCGTGGATTATTGCGCAGTAATGCCTTATTGGCTGTCATAAATTGCCAATATAAGCTATTAAATGGACAGGCAGAATCTGTATCGCGCTCCTTGACCTTATAGGTGCATTGGGAGCAGTAATCACTCATTTTATTGATATAACTACCGCTGGCAGCATAGGGTTTAGTGGCAATTAAGCCGCCATCGGCAAATTGACTCATGCCTCGCGTATTAGGTAGCTCAACCCATTCAATGGCATCGATATAGATTCCAAGGTACCACTGATCCACTTGGTCGGGATCAATGCCTGCTAGCATGGCGAAGTTTCCGGTTACCATTAGACGTTGAATATGGTGAGCATAGGCATAATCTAAGGATTGATCGACGGCTTGTTTTACACAGGTCATCTTAGTTTCGCCAGTCCAAAAATAATCGGGTAGATTTTGACTGGCCTTAAGATGGTTTAAGGATTTATAGGCGGGCATATTGACCCAATAAACACCGCGTATATATTCTCTCCAACCAATAATTTGCCGAACAAAGCCCTCTATTTGCGCTATATCTATATCAGTATCTGCGCGATAAAATCTATCAAGTGCAGCCTGAACAACCTCAGAGGGATGCAATATTTTGCAGTTTAAGGCGAAGGATACTCTAGCGTGATAGAGACTCCATTTGCGATCACTTTGATGGGTCATCGCATCTTGAAAGCGTCCAAATAAGGGTAGACATTGATCGCAGAAAAATTCGAGCTGTTGTAATGCCTGCTGGCGGTTAATGGGCCATATAAGGTTGGATGAGATATTGCCAATGCTAGCAATTTTATGACGTTTAATACGCGCTAAAATTTCGGAGATATCATTACTAAAAACCAATGGCTGAGGAATTGCATCTATATCCGCTGGTTTAAGCTTCTGCCGATTTTCTGAATCAAAATTCCAGCGTCCGTCCAATGGCTGATCGCCATCCATCAGAATTTCAAATCGTTTGCGCATCTTGCGATAAAAGGACTCCATTCGGTTATGCTTGCCTGCATTTAAGTATTTAGGCAACTCATCGATTGTCAGTAAAAAATGCTCTGAGTCGCAGCAGTTGATGGTTGTTTGTGATCCTAGGTGCAGTGCTTTTAGCTGCTCGGCAAGTCTGAATTCTTCGGGTTGCTGATATTCAAAATTTTCAATCTCATACTGATTACAGATTTTAGCAATCAACGCATTAAGATCAGAAAATTCGGCGGTGTCATCCAAGTTGAGATGTAATACATGATGACCTAGATTGCGAAGTTGATCGGCAAAATCCGACATGGCTGCAAAAAAACCACAAAGTTTTTGAATATGATGGCGGACGTAGTTCGATTCCTGATGGAGCTCGGCAATTAGATACAGGGTCGATTTATCCTCTGACTTATACCAAGAATGATTGATATTTAACTGATCGCCAAGAATCAGGCGTAGTTTTTTTGGCTGGTTATTCAAGCGGTAATCTCGCTGCGTTTTAAATCAATTGGCCAGTCAGATGGATCAATTGAATCTAGTGGGAAGTTATTACTATGGCCTTGCCAACGCTCGATAAATTGCTGCTTAGGGTCATAAATCTGTGTTTGTTTATTTAGGTCGAACTGTCTGTGACCCCTTGGATCAGCGCCGACGCCAGCAAGATACTGCCAATTGCCCCAATTGGACCCTAGATCGAAATCAATTAGCTGCTGCTCCATATAGGCTGCTCCATAACGCCAATCCATAGCTAATTCATGAACAAAGCAGCTAGCCACCAATTGACGACCGCGATTGGACATATAGCCAGTTGCTTTAAGCTGGCGCATGCAAGCATTTACAATCGGATAGGGTGTTGTACCCTGGCACCACTTTTGAAAGCGTTCAGGGTAAAAGCTGGTCTTAGGCGAATGCGCCTTGATACCAGAAAAAGCAATCATCTGTTCGCCATATTTTTCGGCATACCATTGGAAATACTCACGCCAAAGAAGTTCAAAATAGATCCAATAAGTGGAGTCATTGGCAACAACCTCGTCCTCGAATTGATTCAATCTTTCAATAATTCTTCGCACTGATAGACATCCCTGCGCTAACCAAGGGCTGAATTTTGTTGAGTAATCCATGCCATCGAGCCCATTGCGAGTTTGTTTGTAGGTGGCAGGAAGTTCAGACTGAAAGTACTTTTCTAAATGTCTAACACCCTCAATCTCACCACCTTTAAAAGCTGTCTGAGTCTCCTCGAAGGGCAGATTACATTGCTTAGGCCAAGGTTTTGAATCAATCACTGGTTTTGGCAACAGATGGGGGGGCGCAATAGGCGCATCAATTTTTATCTTTTCAGCTTTGCGTCTAAATTTGGAAAAACTGTTGGGTAATTCGTTTAGCTCAAAAGGCAGCTGGTCCAATCTAAAAAGACGATTATTACTGACTTCGTTAAAGGAAATATGTTGATATTTGGCTTTGATTTCATACCAGTTGTTACTATCCAAAATAGGGTGGTCAGCATTTCTATAGAAATGCGTTATACCCTGTTCATTAATCAACTGTGTCAGTTCAGATTGAACATTTTCAATAATCACCAAATGTTGACCCAGTTCTTGAAGCTGTTTGTTCAAATCTTTTAGGGAGTCCAAAATAAAACGTTGTCGATTTTTGGATAATGTGGAATCTAATTGTAGTTGTGAAAGGCGTAATGGTTTTTCAATACAGTAAATAAATAATAGTTGATCCACTGCATTAGCCGCCTGAGTTAATGCCGGATTGTCGTCTAATCTTAAATCAGTGGTAAACCAGTAGATCCCTTTGCTTGTCATAATATTATCCATTTTCATTGCCTTAACAGGTTAGGGTACGGGTCTGTAAATTGGTTGGATTCAATTGCACAGATGAATCAAACCAAAGCCTTGAAGACAGCGTAAATACTGGTAACAGACTGAAAACCTTTTGCAAACTAATGGAGATTTCTATGGCGGAAAATCCCACCGTCACCGCAAAAATCGCAAAAAACCCTATCACGACCTTACTGGGCTACCTTGGTTTAATCCCTTTTTTTATACCATTGATAGAGATGACTCAGTCGGTCGCCGAAGGTGTAGGAGTGAATGGCGCATCAATTTTCGGCTTTTATGCCCCCTATGTGTTTATTGCCTACAGTGCGATTATTCTAAGTTTTCTGGCCG
>JAYQEC010000018.1:14948-25547 GCA_038138645.1 Porticoccaceae bacterium
TTATGGGCTAAGAGCAGGGATTTCTCGCATAAACCTGTAGCTCAGCCGATGATAATTTTCAGCAATATCTTAGCGCTCTCCGCTTGGGCTAGTCTTTTACTTATCAATATTTCCTCTTTGCTAATGGTATTCGCAGTGGCTCTTTTGCTCGGTGGTTTTGGCAGCCTCTTAATCGCTGAAAGATCACTTGATTATGATGCAAAAGATTCTCAATACTGGCGCATGCGTCTAGTGTTAACCATGCTAGTGATTTGTGCCCACAGCTTGGTACTGATCTATCTAATTCGGGAACTTTAAATCAATGTCAGAACTCAAAATTTTTTATGATGGAGCCTGTCCACTGTGCCTAGCGGAAATGCGCCATCTACTCAATTTAGATACTCAGCATAAGATAGATTTGGTGGATATTAACCAGCAGGATTTTGAAGAAAAATATCCTGATATCAATAAACATAAGGCTGACGCCATTCTCCATGGTCAATTGGCAGATGGCAGTATTATTTTGGGTTTAGATGTTACCCATAAAGCTTGGTCTTTAGTCGGCAAAGGGTACCGGACAGCTATCTTACGTTGGCCATTGATTCGCCACTTTGCTGACTTAGCTTATCTTGTTTTTGCAAAATATCGTCACCCCATTTCACGACTGATTACCGGTAAGTCACGCTGTGAAAGTTGCTCCCTTGAGAGGAAAAAATGCTCGTAAAATCTTCAAATGCATTGGTGTTGGGTGCTGGCGGTGCCATAGCCCAAGCGCTTATTGAAAATTTTCTCAGTGACAGCCGTATTGAGAGGGTGTTTGCTGTTAGTCGTTCAGGTGCCAAGATTGAGCACCCAAAGTTACATTGGATGACTACCCAATACAATGAATCATCCATGCAAGCTGTTATCGATAGCTTATCTGATTACAAGGGCAGTTTTTCAAAAGTCTGTATTTGCCATGGTATTTTGCATGGCGAGCAAATGTTTCCTGAAAAGCGTATGGAAGAAATAGGTGTTGATATGTTGCAGTCTATTTTTTACGCCAATACTATTGTGCCATCACTGTGGCTGAAATTGCTTAGAAAGCTTTTAATGGGACCCATTGAATGCAAGGTAGCCTGCTTTAGTGCAAGAGTTGGCAGTACTGGTGACAATGGTCTGGGTGGCTGGTATAGCTACAGAGCATCGAAAGCTGCACTAAACAGTATGATGAAAACCTTTTCTATTGAATATGCACGCCGTACTAAGAATGTAAAACTTATTGCGTTTCACCCAGGTACGGTAAATTCTGAAATGTCGAAACCCTTTCATGCAACCGTTCCTGACGGCAAGTTATTTGAGCCCAGTTATGTGGCCAGCTGTCTGACCCAATTAATGGATAAGCTAGAAATCGATGGAGAGTTAAGCTATTTGGACTATGCTGGAAAGCCGATTCCATGGTAGTGACTTGGTTCGCACACAAAGGGTTGTTAGAAACGAATTATAAAAAATAAAAGCACACAAAATTTCTACGCTTTTTCTGTTAGAAATTTTTAATTTAAGGTAAAATGCGCACAAATTTTAAGCACGCCTTTTAATAGTCTAGATAATACTTAGGAAACACCAACACCATGTTCGATAAACAAAAAACCATTGAAAGTTATGATTCTGAACTTTGGAATGCAATGCAGCAGGAAGATTTGCGTCAGGAGCAACATATTGAACTGATCGCTTCAGAAAACTACACCAGTCCAGCGGTAATGGAAGCGCAGGGTAGCAAGCTTACTAATAAGTATGCTGAGGGTTATCCCAATAAACGCTACTACGGTGGTTGTGAATATGTAGACGTAGCAGAAGAATTGGCAATTGAACGTCTTAAATCCCTTTATGGTGCCGACTTTGCAAATGTTCAGCCTCACTCGGGTTCGCAGGCGAATAACGCGGTATTCCTAGCACTAATTAAAGGCGGAGATACCGTTCTTGGTATGAGCTTGGCCGATGGTGGTCACTTAACTCATGGTGCTAAACCCAACTTTTCAGGCAAGCTATATAACGCGGTGCAATATGGACTGAATCCTGAAACAGGTCTAATTGATTACGATCAGGTTGAAGCGCTTGCTGTAGAGCACAAGCCAGCAATGATAATTGCAGGTTTCTCAGCTTATTCAGGTATTATGGATTGGGCTCGTTTTAGAGAAATAGCAGATAAAGTGGGCGCTTACCTACTTGTCGATATGGCTCATGTATCTGGCCTTGTTGCGGCAGGTGTTTACCCTAGTCCAATTCCTCATGCCCATGTTGTGACTTCAACTACCCATAAAACCTTGCGCGGTCCGCGTGGTGGTTTTGTTCTAACTAATGATGAAGATATAGCGAAGAAAGTTAATTCAGCCGTTTTCCCAGGTAGTCAGGGTGGGCCACTTTGTCATGTTATTGCAGCCAAAGCGATTGCATTTAAAGAAGCGGCCAGTGATGAATTTGTTGAATACCAGAAGCAGGTAGTTGCCAATGCTAAAGCCATGGCAAAAACTTTTATTGAGCGTGGTATCAATGTGGTTTCCAATGGTACGGAAAATCATCTAATGTTGGTTAGCTTGATCGGTAAAGAATATACCGGAACCGATGCGGATGCCGCTATGGGTGAGGCCTTTATTACAGTGAATAAAAACGCTGTTCCAAATGATCCTCGATCGCCATTTGTAACCTCTGGTCTTAGAGTGGGAACACCCGCTATTACTACAAGAGGTTTTGGTATTGAAGAGACAACGCAATTAACTCACTGGATGTGCGATATCTTGGAAAGTTTAGAAAACGGCAACTCAGAACAGGTTATTGCCGAAGTCAAAACTAAGGTCTTAGATATTTGTAAGCGATTCCCCGTTTACGGCTAAGCCTTAAAAGTTAGGATCCAAAAAGCCCCATTCAATTGGGGCTTTTTTATGCTTCCTTTTCTCTTAACTCAAAGTAAATAAAGCCAAGCCATGCATGTATTCTGTGACTGGTCCTTCAATGTTCTATGTTGTGTTAGAATATCTGCAACTTTTTAAGGTAAATCATCATGTTTTGTCCATTTTGTAATGCTGACGACACAAAAGTTATAGATTCACGTTTGGTTGCCAATGGCGGTCAGGTGCGTCGTCGTCGTGAGTGTGGAGCATGCGGTGAACGTTTTACTACCTATGAGTTGGCTGAGCTGGTGATGCCACGGGTTATAAAAACCGATGGCACAAGGCAGTCATTCGATGAGGATAAATTGCGCGCTGGCCTTCAGCGGGCCCTAGAAAAGCGTCCAGTATCCATTGAGCAAATTGAAGTGGCGATTTCACAAATTAAACACTTTCTGCAGGTAACTGGTGAGCGAGAAGTGCCTTCACAAATTATCGGTGAAGAAGTTATGAGGCAGTTAAGAGATTTAGATGCAGTGGCCTATGTTAGATTTGCCTCAGTGTACAGAAGCTTTCAAGATATTAGTGAATTTCAAGCAGAACTTAATCGACTGAATGCCGATGGCAAAGATACAGCTGACTGATCCATGCGATTTTCTGAACTAGACCATAAAATGATGGCGCGTGCGCTGCAGTTAGCAGCCAAAGCGCGTTATACCGCTTCGCCCAATCCGGCTGTTGGCTGTGTTGCCCTGTTAGGCGAAAAAATTATCGGCGAGGGTTTTACCCGACCTCCAGGGGGTAATCATGCAGAAATTGAAGCGCTATCACAGGCGGGAAATCAGCCCCAGTCTACGCTCTATGTCACCCTTGAGCCCTGTTGTCATCAGGGTAAAACAGGCCCCTGCACGCAAGCAATTATCGAAGCTAATGTAAAACGAGTAGTGGTTGCCGCTGAGGATCCTAATCCGCAGGTATCGGGCTCAGGTATTAAACAATTACAAGAAGCTGGTATCGAAGTTGAGTTAGGACTGATGGAGGCTCAGGCAAGAGAGCTTAATAAAGGCTTCTATAAACGTCATGCCGAGGGTATGCCATGGGTGACGGTTAAAATGGCTGCCAGCCTTGATGGGCGAACGGCTATGGCAAGTGGGCAGAGCCAGTGGATTACCTCTCCGGCGGCGCGCCTTGATGTTCAGCGCTTGCGAGCGGAGAGCTGTGCCATTATTACCGGCATAGGGACACAAATAATGGACGATCCCTCACTTACCTTGCGTATAACAGAGCAAGAGCTTGGGGTAGAAGACTCTGTTAAGCAGCCATTGCGCGTAGTTATTGATGCGCAGCTAAAAATGTCTGCTCAGGCTCGCTTGCTTCAACAACCGGGTGATTGCTTGGTGGCAACGCTTGATGGGCCTGAACAAAGAGCAAAATCAGAGGCGCTAGTTGCCGCAGGGGCTGAGGTTATTTTTGTGCCCAATAATGCCGAGCATATTGATCTACAGGCATTACTTGAGATACTTGCTGAAAGAAATTGTAATCAGGTAATGGTTGAGGCAGGAGCTGGCCTCGCTGGTGCATTTGTCGCCCAAGGTTTGTTGGATGAATTAGTGTGTTATTGGGCGCCCAAACTATTTGGCAACGAGGCCAGACCCATGTTTGAGTTACCAATACAAACTATTGACGCTCATTTGGCGCTATCGGTTAAAGATATGCGACAGGTTGGAGAAGATATTAAGCTGGTATTAATTCCAGACAAAGATTATTAAGGCTAAGCAAGGGTAGAACCAATGTTTACAGGAATTATTAGTGCGATTGGCAATATTGTTGCGCTTGAAGAGCGTCAAGGTGACGTTCGTATATCGATTAGTGCGGCAGATTTAGGATTAGATGATGTTAGGCTGGGTGATAGTATCGCCTGCAATGGTGTCTGCCTTACTGCTGTTGAGCTTATAGATCAGGGATTTATTGCCGATGTATCCACTGAAACCCTGAGCCTAACCACTATTGGTCATTGGCAAACTGGTACAGGTATAAATCTAGAAAAAGCGATGCAAGCCAGTGATCGATTTGGCGGTCATATAGTTTCGGGTCATGTTGATGGTATCGGTGAGGTGGTTTCACTGCATGAAGATGCTCGATCATGGCGATTTTGTATAAAAGCGCCAACTAATCTCGCCAAATATATTGCTCAAAAGGGCTCTATTACTGTGGATGGTACTAGCCTTACTGTGAATGCGGTTAAGGGCAGTGAATTTGAGCTTAATATAGTGCCGCACACCATGTTGCATACCGTGATGAGTGACTATGTTGTAGGCACAAAAGTTAATTTAGAAGTGGATTTGATCGCACGCTACCTTGAGCGATTAACTAGCCAAGAAAACTAGGAAAATAGCATGCAGCTAAATACAGTGGAAGAGCTTATTGAGGATATCCGTCAGGGCAAGATGGTAATTCTTATGGATGACGAAGATCGCGAAAATGAAGGCGATCTAGTGATGGCTGCACCCATGGTAAGGCCAGAAGATATTAATTTTATGGCCACCAATGCCCGTGGCTTAATATGTTTGCCTCTAAGCGAGGAGCGTTGTGAGCAGCTCAAATTAGGGTTGATGGTTGCCGGTGACACAAATAGCTCAAGTCACGGAACGCCGTTTACCCTATCTATCGAGGCGGCAAAAGGGGTTACAACGGGTATTTCTGCGGCGGATAGAGCGCGAACGGTTCAAGCAGCTGTGGCGAGCAATGCCCGCCCGCAGGATATTGTCCAGCCCGGACATATTTTCCCGCTAAAAGCCCAGCCAGGTGGGGTACTCAGTCGTGCAGGTCATACAGAAGCTGGCTGTGATTTGGCAAGATTAGCTGGATTTGAGCCAGCCGCGGTGATCGTTGAAATTATGAATGAAGATGGCACCATGGCGCGTCGCGATGATCTTGAAAAATTCGCTAAAAAACATGATTTAAAAATTGGCACCATCGCCGATTTAATCCATTACCGTTTGGTCACCGAAAAAACCACCCAATGTATTAGTGAGCGTGTGGTAAATACACATTATGGTGAGTTCACTCTTAAAACCTATTTAGACCATGCCCGAGATGAAAAGCATTTTGCGCTTGTTATGGGCGACGTGAGTGGTGGTGATGCACCGTTGGTTCGAGTTCATGTTAATCGATCAGCCCGAGATCTCTTGGCTATTGAGCCAAGAGAAGGTTTCCAGTCATGGTCAACCCATACTGCTCTGGAAGCAATTGCCAAAGAGGGAAGAGGTGCCTTGGTGCTCCTTTACTATCCCGAAAGTGCAGAGGATATCGATAAAAGCATTGATCATATGCTCAATATCAAAACTAAGAAGACACCGCCAGCCAATGAGGTTGTATACCTTCAAATTGGAACAGGTTCACAAATATTGATGGACCTAGGGGTAAGTAAGATGCGCCTATTGAGTGCACCATTTAAATTTAGTGGTATTTCTGGCTTCGATTTAGAAGTCGAGGAATATATCGATTATCAGGACAGTTAAGGGAATAATCATGGGTGAGTTTAGACCTCAAGAAGGTAATTTTTCAGTAGGTGATTCAAAAATCGCAGTAGTGACCGCACGCTGGAATTCACAGGTTACCGAGGGGCTGCGCGATGGTGCCTTAAGGGCACTTAAACGTCATAATATTAAAGCGGTTGAGGATTTTTATGTGCCGGGTGCTTTTGAATTGCCATTAGCAGCTCAACGCGCTGCTTTAACGGGTCGGTTTGACGCCATAATTACTCTTGGCTGTGTTATTCGTGGCGACACTCCACATTTTGATTATGTTTGCGCTGAAACTACTCGCGGTATTGGTGAAGTGGGATTGCAGCAAAATATCCCAGTAGCCTTTGGGTTATTAACTACAGATAACCTGCAGCAAGCATTAGAGCGTGCCGGAGATAATCAGGAAAATAAGGGTGAAGAAGCGGCGCTAACGGTACTTGAGATGCTTGAGCTCTTTAAAACAATGCAGGAAAGAAAATAAATGTCTAAAACCAAGGCTAAGCAAAAGGCGCGTAAACTTCTAGTTCAGGCACTTTATTCATGGGAATTAGGTGGAACAGATTTGGAAACCATTGAGGTTAATTTCCATTTAGACAATGATATGACCAAAGTGGATGGCGAATTATTTAAAACTGTGCTTTTTGGTGTGCCGCAAAACCTAGACAAAGTTGATAGTGCCTATCAAAAGTACTTGGATCGAGAGGAAGAAAAGCTGGATCCAGTATCGCGCGCTATACTTAGGTTAACTTCCTATGAGTTGATTTTTAGTATTGAAGTTCCTTATAAAGTAGCAATTAACGAGGGTGTCAATTTAGCCAAAACCTTTGGCCCCACGGATGCATTTAAATTTATTAATGGTGTTCTCGATCGCGTGGCAGTAGATACAAGAGCTGTGGAGATCGCCGCCCAAAAAGGCTAAGCATTGTCTGAGACTAAAGATCAATCCAATGAATTTTCGCTGATCAACCGTTACTTTAAAAACTTAACGGCACAGCAAGATGTGGTTATTGGTATTGGTGATGATGCTGCTATTTTAGAGCCAACCCAGGGACATCAGTTGGCTCTTGCCACAGACAGCTTAGTTTGCGCTGTCCATTTTCCCGAAGAGGCTAATGCCTATCAAATTGCTACTCGATCACTGTGCGTCAATCTCAGTGATATGGCAGCTATGGGCGCTACACCCAAATGGTTTACGCTTGCGTTAACTCTTCCTAAGCAACTGGCTACGACTGATTGGTTGCAGAATTTTAGTCAGGGTTTAGCAGATATCGCCAAGCAATATAATGTAGCCTTAGTGGGAGGTGATACTACAGCAGGGCCACTGACTATTAGTATCACTGTTGCGGGCGAATTACCTGCAGGCGAGGCGCTATGTCGCGGCGGTGCTCAAGTAGGCGATAATATCTATATAAGTGGCACCTTAGGTGATGGTGCCGCCGGCTTATATGAATTAACCCATAACCCCAAAACGATAAGTGAGCGACTTTTACAGCGTTTTTACGCGCCACAACCGCAGATTGATTTGGGTAAAAGCCTCAGAGAATACGCAACTGCCTGTATTGATATTTCTGATGGACTGATTGCGGACTTAGGCCATATATGCAAGGCAAGCGGTCTTGGCGCGCAAATTAAAAGCGATCTTTTACCCGTCCATTCTGAATTAAAAGTTAATCACAGCAATCATTTTCAGCAGTGGGCACTTACCGGTGGCGATGATTATCAGCTATGTTTTACCGTACCTGAAGCGAAGCAACCAGCTTTTGAAAGTTGGGCTCAAAAAAACAATATTCTGGTTTCCAAGATTGGCAATATGACTGAATTACAGCATAATCAAGACTCAATACTGCTTGATAGTAAGCCTGTATCTGTTGGCTATGGAGGGTACACGCATTTCAAATAAAAACCCGAGTTTTAGTGAGCTCCTGCGTTCGCCAACCCTAATGTTGGCTTTTGGTTTTGGAAGTGGTCTAGCCCCCAAGGCACCGGGTACTTTTGGCACTTTAGCAGCTATCCCGTTTTGGTTATTACTCTGCCAGTTGCCCATATCAGCATACTGGGGTGCAGTAGCTATCTCAGCGATATTAGGTATTTACATCTGTGGTCGAGCCTCCAGAAAACTTGCAGTACATGATCATTCTGGAATTGTTTGGGACGAATTTGTCGGTCTTTGGATTGCCTTGGCATTTATTGAGCCACAGCTCACGTCTATTATTGTGGGCTTTCTGCTGTTTAGATTATTCGATATTTTAAAGCCATGGCCTATTAGTTGGTTGGATAAACAGGTAGGTGACGGAGTGGGAATAATGATCGATGATATTGTGGCAGGCATTTTTGCCGCAATAGTGATTGTTTACCTTAGTCAGTTGGGCTTTTTGTAAGTAAAAAACGTAGTTAAAAATCTATAATTAAATTATTCAATGCCAGTGAGGGCAGCTAGTTGAAAACAAAATTACTTCCATTAATTGTTATCGTCGCAGCTTTTTTAATTGCAGCCATAATGAGCGCCTTTAAGCCAAATTCTCTCGAGCTAGAATCACCCGATCGAGAAGTGGCAGTAACCACTGAATTAATTAATCAGTCCAATGTTGAGTTACAGGTCAGTTCACAGGGAACAGTTGAGCCAAGAACCAGCACTACTTTGGTTTCAGAGGTTTCTGGTGCTGTTTTGGAGGTTGCTTCGCAGTTTGAAGTGGGTGGAACCTTTAAAAAGGGTGATATTTTAATTCGATTAGATGCAGCTGATTACAAAGTCGCTAAGCAAAGAGCAGAGGCTCAACTTAAGAGTGCCAAAGCACAGTTACTGACTGAGCAGGCCAGATCAATTCAGGCTAAAAAAGAATGGCAAATGACCGGGCGACCCATAGAAGATGCGCCTATATTAGCCCTGCGAACGCCATTTTTAGCTGAGGCAGAAGCACGATTGCTTCAGGCGCAAGCTGAAGTGGCTCAGGCAGAATTAAAAATTCAGCGCACGGTTATACGGGCTCCCTATGCTGGCATGGTATCCGCTACCCATGTGGATATGGGGCAATATGTCACCATTGGAACAAGACTAGGTTCAATCTTTGCTATTGATTATGCAGAGATAAGACTGCCAATGACTGATAAGCAAATGTCTAAACTCTCTTTAGCTAAAAGTGCCATTAAAAATCAGCCATTTACTGAGGCTAAAGTTGAGTTAAAGGCAATGGTCAATGGCCAGCAAGTTTCATGGCCAGCTGTTTTGGTTCGATCTGAAGGCACCATAGAGCAGAGCAGTCGAGCTCAGTATTTAGTGGCACAAATAGATGATCCCTATCACCTAAATAATCAACAAAACTCCCAGCCATTGCTAATGGGAACCTTTGTCGAAGCTACCGTTACAGGCAAGATAATTAAAGATGTTTATGCATTGCCTCGCTATGCGTTACGTTCTAATCAACGCATTGCCACGGTTACAGCCGAGAAGCGATTGAAAATGATTACAGTTGATTATAGTTACGAAGATCGAAATTACTATTATCTAACTTCAGATCTTGAGGGACAGGTTGAAGTGGTTACCAGTGGCATGGGCATTATGGTAGACGGTATGAAAGTTAAGCCACAAGCATCGGATGCTTGGACAGAACTATAATGAATAACGCTAAAGCCTATGGCTTGATTGGATGGTTTACCAAAAATCCTGTGGCAGCTAATCTGCTGATGCTGTTTATTGTTGTTGCGGGTGGAATTTCGGCATTTACTATCAGTAAAGACATGTTCCCACGAACAGAAAGAAATATTGTTCAGGTCACAGCAGTTTACCCAGGTGCAGCACCAGTTGAAGTGGAAAAAGGTGTAATACTGCCAATTGAGTCTGCATTACAAGGTTTGAGTGGCGTAAAAGAAATGCGCTCTAAAGCCAGTCGCGATCTTGCTAGTATTGAGTTAGATATTGAGGCAAGCCAAGATATAAATGAGGTAATGACCAGGGTTGAGGATCGAATTAGCAGTATTCTAAATTTTCCAGATGATCTAGAAAAACCCAGCGTGAGCAAGTTTGAGGATATTAGCTGGGTCACAGGTGTCGCAGTTTCAGGCCCATTGGATGAATTTCAGCGCAAGCAACTGGGTCAGGAAATACGCGATGAGTTATTGGAACTTTCCCAGGTTAAGAAGGTTATTCTTTGGGGTGTTGATGACTATGAAATCTCTATCGAAGTTAAAGAGCATCGCCTAAGAGAATTAAATATGACACTTGCCGAAGTAGC
>JAYQEC010000019.1:0-20490 GCA_038138645.1 Porticoccaceae bacterium
AGTAGATTATCACGTGCATACTGCAACGGTGCAAGTGATGAGTTCATACTCCCCGATGTATCAAAAAAGATGTTAATCTCCGTTGCGCTGTCTACGCGCAGTACCGGAGAACCGGACATAAGGTATCGGTATCTCATTAGGATGCCTCGCCGACGTAGGCTCCGTATAGGTCAGTACCTACTTTCCAGAAGTTGAATATATGAGTTACGTTCAATGTAGAAATGGATGGTGCGGTGTTACCTACCCACTTAGTACCTGTCGGCCAAGTGATTGTACTGCCGTCAGTTGTGATGTGTAGAGTGAGAGATTCCCCTGAATCCCAATCACTACTTGCAGTGTAGATAGTCGCTTCAGAAACGGTATGTGTTTGTAGACTGCCATGATTCGGTTGCAACTGGACGGCGATTCCAGTATATTCGTAGACACCCTCTTTGTAGTTAGGTGCGCTGACAGTTTTGTCGAAGGACCATTCCAGACCCTCCAAACGTGAATTGATTGCAGCATTCACTGCATTGGCTACTTCTAACTCTGTTAGTCCAGTCTGACGTGCGACTACGTATGCCTGATCAACAATTGAGTTAATCTGTGCAGTTACGTCTGCGGTAGACAAAGAGTGGTTCTGTACATATGCCTCATCAACTATACTTACGATTAGTGCCTCGACTGATTCTTGTGACAGTCCTCCACCGGCACCACCACTCACATTAGTTAGACCTGAACCGTCTCCAAAGAATGCGGCAGCAGTGATAGTACCATTTGCTGAAATGTCTCCTGTTACAACAAGTCCATTCTGGACCTTGAATGCCTTAGAATTATCTGACACGGTGAATACCCTTAATCGTTGATAGTGTTGTTTTTACCTGAACCCTTCTTAATGTTCTTCAGGTGTTGTTGCCAGTCACGACCAGCCATTGCATATGCGTCTTTGGTACCAGAGATGATACCCATTGCCGACGTAGGCCCGTAGTAACGTGTTAGTTCTGGATGACTCGCAGTGTAGTCATCGTATTCAGAAATGCGGAGAGTCACCGTAGTAACCTCTCCGCTTTCCGTGTTTTTAAAATCATACTGTGGCATTATTTATACATCCCAAAAAATTTTCAGTCAATACGACAAAGATCTCAATATGTCTTTGAAGAGATACGATCACCTCCTTAGCGGAATTGATTTGCATAGTGCGTAATAGACGCCTCCGTTTGCTTCATCGTTGGGAATCTCGCCCTTTCCGAAAGTGAGTTTTTGCGACGGGTCTCTGCCACGAATCGCCTCAACTCTATTATGGTTTGTTCGCTGGTTCTCTCTATACTCGACATAAGTTTCTCCTTAATGGTAATTATTTTAACGTCGAAAGATCAGTCAGTTTGGAAATTAGCCTCCTTTAAAGTCAATTGGTGTATAACCATACTTATCACAAAATACATTAATGAGAAGTTGGTGTTCGATTGATACATCATAGTAACACAACGCATCATCGAGTGTACGATGGTCGCGAGTATTATATGGTGTATTGTATTCCTCGTATTCGATATCGTGGTCTTCAACTAAGACCTCGAACAGATTTGTCTGTTGGTCTTCTATTCGATACGTGATGTCTGGTTTCATTGCGCTAATGATGTCGTCGAATGCAATGATGCTCGCAATCGCACGTTCTATTTTATTCGAATATGGAATAGTGAACAGTGGTTCGCGATACTTTAGTGACGCCTTATTCGTATCTTCGGTGAAGACTACCGATGGGATAGTGTCTTTTGGATGACGTATGTTGTAGATTAACACGTCGTGCTCTGGCCGCCGACTAAATTTAGGACCCTTATGGTACGGGTATGGACCACGCGCTTTGACAAGGTGCCAGTCGATGATACCATCGTCACCCATGTATTCGTGACCCACGTCTAGTCCCCACATCTGGCACAGTTTGCTGGTGAAGCCTGTGCCGGTGCGTGGATGTCCTAACCCTAAAATCATTATTCTCTAATCAAATCCGGAAGCGCTTCTTGTACAATCTTTTTCGTTATGTAACGAACAGGCGGTTTCTTTGCAACCATCTTCAAGATGTATTCTGCGTCTTCTGGATGTACTGACTCCAGTAATTGAATGAACAATGCCTCGCGACGATACGCAGGGAGTCTTTCTCCCTCCGTACCCTTCACGAATAGATAGAACTTTCTGAACTCTTTACGTAGAGTCGAAGGAACCGACTCTGGCTTGTTTGCGTTGAAGGGTGGACGCCCTTCAGGTAAATTAAATACAAGTGAGTCGTCGAACGTACCGCGAAGTACATCGCGGAACGCTACAACGTCTTTATTCGCCTGCAAGACGGCTACGCGTTCGTCGCGTCCATCTGCCTTTTTGTATTCTTCAAAAATCTCAAAGACTTCTTTGTTTCGAGAGTAGTTCGCCATTATATTGTACCTTACTTTGTGCATAACATTTATATTCAGTCCGACCGATCCTGAATGTCTCACCGTTTATACAATTACTGGCGAAATACTCAAGGTAACGTTGTTGCTGGTTACCCATTTGTGAAGCCTCCCCTAACAGGGTTTGATACCTTTGAACTCTCACTTCACTTTTATCGATCATCTTTATATATTCATCACTTATCAGCGACAATGCACCTGCCCAGAACAATGAACAGACGAGAGCGCTGAGTGTTGCAATTCTTATTCTACTGAACATACAAAGCACCTCTCTTTGAATATATTTATAAAAGAGAGGGCTGTTGTATATGTAAAATTAACTATTGTCCATAGTTAAACGATGAATATTTTGTACTCCCAAAATACTGTTTAGTGTATGTGGGTTCTCTACGCGGTTGCACCACACCCGTGTAATGTTCTGGTATGAAGTAGTGACTAGGGTAAATGCGTAGATAAGTGTACTGCATTTGTTTCACCATATCAGTTAATGCACGGGGTCCCGTGAACATGGCTGCGCCACCTTCCTCTATTCGCATAAATTTTTCGATGGGAGTCTCATAGAGCATCTCTACTAACTTACGCATCAAATAATTACCCTGAGTCGCACCTAGATATCCATTTGCAATCCAGCCAGGGATAATGTATTCGTTTTCCCAACATGCGAAACTGTCATTCTGTAGTAGGTCGTCAGTAAAGGGTAAAAGTGCCTCACTGTCTGCATCCACATAGAAACCACCATAACGATACAGTATCTCATAACGCAACAGGTCCGCCTTAGCGGGTTGTTCGTACTCAGGTACCGCATGGAGTCTGTCCAATAACTTTAGGTCGCTAGGGATATTGTCGTCGGTCCAAACCCAGTATTCCCAGTCGGGGTTCATGAGCCTTATTGATTCCATCAATTCGACAGGTTGCCTAGACTGGTCACCTAACCATATTTGATGAATTCGTTTTGGAATCATGCAGGCAGAACCTCCACGGTCTTTTTGATGAACTGTCTACCCTTCGTCGAGAATAGACGTGACTTGAACGGAATGAACTTACCGCCCTCTTCGGTCTGGTATCCATGTAAAAACGTATTGCGGTCAGATGTGTAATAAATGTAGTTACGTGCCGCACCGTTCCACTCAGTCGTTTCGGTCAGTTTGTTGTACGTCATTGTCGTCTCCATTATTTAAGTGTTTAAAATACTGCGCAATAAACCAATTGGTTTCTTGTTTCACAGTGAACGTGTGTCCGGACCATGATGCGCCTGCAGCGATATCTCTGGCCTCATTGATATCCTTTGCACAAATGATATAAGTCTCAATGAACGCATTATAGTCGTTATCCCACTGCTCTGTCAAGAAATATTTCATTAGTAACCCCCACTGTTAAACCATCCTTTCCCCTTGAGTTGGAATCCGTTCCCACCAGTGATTACTTTCTTGAGTTCTGTCTTCTTGCATTTAGGACATTCGCGTATAGGCTCGTCCGAAATTTTCTGAACACGGTCAAAGTCATGACCGCATGATTTGCAACGATAACTATAAGTCGGCATCGTACATATCTCCAACAATCTTAATCGCTCTATCTAGTCCGCTGATTTCTCCTCTAAGCGCTAGATAATGGTTCTTGTTTTCTGCGAGGTTGATTTTGCAGAGACGTTCTTCAAGTTCCCGTCTCTGCGTTTCCAACCGTGCAAGCAGTAGGACTACATTCATGCAGCGACCGCCATCTCAACTGCGAGTTCCGCAGCCTTCTTCTTCTTGACACCATTGGCACCGTACCATGCAGAAGTCATACGACCGTCCGCAGAGCGACCCAACTGGTGGTCAGTCAAGTAGGTCACAGAGTTGAATGCCTGCCACCATGAACCACGACCAAACTCTGCACCTGGCTGAGTCTCCAACAACTCGAACGCCTTCTTCGCGTTAGGTGCGAGGTCCTTGTACTCACGTACCTCATCCGCAGGTGACTGCGATGGGAAGAGAGAGTTGTAGTATTGAATCAACGTCTCTGACGTGAACTGTCGCGATGACAAGAACTGCGCCATCTCTTTGTACTGGTCAAACTTCTCGTGAGCAAGACCCAAGTGTTGCTTGACCATCTGTGGGTCAAACGCACGTCGGTGATTCACCTTGATACCATTGTTCGCAGAACCCTTCAGAGCAAGCGACAACGTATTCATGCAGGTCACACGGATTGGAGTGAATCGAATGTCGATTGACTTACCGTACTCGTGTGGGTTAGAGAACAGAAGGTATGAGTCAACTTGGTCGCCCTTCAACACATCGAACGACTCTTTAATCTTCGCGAGTGCGTAGACGAACTTGCCGCCCTTGAGTGAACCCGCAGAGTTCATTTCCATGTCACCCGCAGCGCAGTACTCGTTGAAGAACGTGAACGCCTCAAGGTTCTGACACGGTTCCCAGTTACCACCCACCTGAGTGAGAACTGCGTTGTCCGAAGAACGTACGAGCGCTTCCATGCCCGTAGGAATCTCTTCACCATTGTAGTGGGCAAAAGTAGGAACCTTCTCTACCGACCAATCCACACCAGCCTTCTCCATCATCTGTAGCGGTGTCATGTCGTTAGACACTTCAGTACCGATACCCCAAGGACATCCACCTACTGCAGCGGAAGTTTCGATTTGTAAAATATCATTCATTGGCATTACGCAGCCTCCTGGCTTTTCAAATACTTGCGCTCACGCGCATCAATAATAAAGTCACGAACAAGTTCGCGGTCAACAGTGTCACCGTCAAAGTCAAGTGAAGGACGCGCCTTGAAGCGGTCAATCATACCTTCGCAGATTTCAGCGAAAGTGAAGTCGTAACGGTAAATGGCGTCGGGGCCAGTGTAGAACATCTGAAGGTAATCGACAAAGTCAAGAACGTCAGCGACGGTCAACTCTGGATCATTAGGACGGAACGCACAACGATAATACTCACGAACCGCTTCAACTTGGACATTACTCATAATCAACTCTCTCTATCTCATTAACTTACAAGGTAAGTATAACATGATTTCAAAACAACTGTCAAGGCTTATTTTGAAAAAAAGTGAAAAAAATTAGGCATAATTGACGCGGATACACTGCTTCTTACCACGGGTGTACACATCAAGGTTTCCGGTGAAGAACTCAACATCTTGATTCGCGGCGAGTTCCTTCTTACCGTACGTTGTCGCATAGTAGTTCTTAGACTTACTAAACTTCCAGTCGGATTCCTCCATTTGAGTACCTGCCATAAAGAACTCTGCATTGTGTTGCGCATCCATCTTCCAACTCACGAATACGTAGTAGCCAGGGCGCTTAGAGAACTTACCACCGCGCCATTGCTCACCCGCAGTAGTCTTTATCTCTACGGGTTGTTCACCAATGTAAAGGTCCGGTTCGGAGTCTAGTTTTGGTGCATGTGCATCGGTGATAAACTTCGCAACGTTGTTTTCAACTAGACCAGAAATCAACTCGGACTTCTGCTTCTCACTGGTGTCTAGGTCTAGTTCTTCGAGAAGGTCGAAGAGTTTCTTCACGTCGGCACGGATACCATTCAATACTTCTTGGTTAATTACATTCATAATAAAATTCCTATCAATTAGTGAACGGTATCGTTACCGTCAACTGCGAGCATCATTTTCTCGTGACGCTCTATCTCTTCCTTCAATACTTCAAGTTGCTCCTCGACCGACAGGCCTAGACGGGACAACTCAACCGCGAATTCAATGTCATCGGTGAAACCTTCGAGAAACGCTTCGACTATGTCTTCTAACATCTCTCCGGTCTCACCTACGCGGTACCACTTCATGCAGCCACCTCGTACTCTTCATAGGTACAGTCAATGTGACCACCACCGGCAACTTGGAGCCAACGACGCATTGCGACGGGTTTGAGGTCGAAGAAAGACTTCGACTCACGCGAACAGTGAAGCCGACCACGCGCACGGTCAACGTGCGAAACATAGATGGGTTCTTCCCACTCTTCAACGTGGTCTGACTCAACGAAATCGATGGCGTCAACCACCGACTCGGAGATGACGTACTCTTCAGAGTACGCAGAAGAATGGGTGATGGCGAACTGGACATCGTCCCACCACTCAGAATCAGCGATGTCTGCCGCAGACGCGGAGACGATATAGGTGGAGCCACCTTTGGCCTTCCACCGCTGAGGGCAGTAACCCTCACCGTCCCAATCATGGGCACCGTAGTTCTCACGGTACTGAGTGTGGAAAACAACACGAATTGAATTAGACATAACGAAAACCCTCTTAGGTATAAAGTAGACCGTAACCGAACATGAAACCAAGTGCCATTCCCATCGCAATTAGGACACTCCAAGCAACGAAACTCTCACTCGACATCTCTGGTTTCTTTTCGGGGCGGGGCCGGAAATCTCTCATAGAACTCATATCAACACCTCATCTCAACTTACATAGTAAGTATACTTCTTTTGGAAACATATGTCAACACTTTTTGAAAACTTTTTTATGTGAATTTATCACAAACTGGATTTCTCCAGTTTCTCAATTTGGAGTTGAAGCGCGGCAATACGCGCCTCAACACGTGCGTTGTCTTCGGGAGACAACTCCCCACGTACCTCACAGAGGCACATCAACTCGTTATAAAGGTTACCTACTACTGAATCCATATTATGCCTCCTTAGGCGCAAACAGTTTACCGAAACCTTCGACCAGAAGGTTGTAAGAGTAGACTTCATATCTCCACTCATGGTCGAAATCGTAGTCGTCAGTCTCAAGGGCTTCAACTTCCGCTTTCGCGTAACGCTTCTCAAAACCTTGGAGAGCGTCAAGGGTATCGTCGGTACCCATGAAACCCTTGATGATACGCAGGGCTTGGTTGAAGTCGATACCCGCATCGCGCATCTCTTCAAGTTCGTATTCAGTTTGGTAAATCAATCGTGCCATATCAAGTTCTCTCTCTATCATCAAATTACATAGTAATTGTAGGCGATATCGAGAGCAAAGTCAAGGCTTATTTTGAAAATAAATGAACTTTTTTTAGGTATTTTGTCACATTTCTGGTAGGTGTTTCGCGTGGATTTTACAGCCGATGAATGCGTTGTAATAGTCGTCACGCAGGAGTACATCGTACTCGAACTGGAGTTTTGCCTCGTAGTAAGAACACTCTCCCTTGGTACGGCAGAGTTTGAGGACTTCGCGTTTGTAGTTGTCTGCGCCACGGGATGCGACGGCTTCTTTGAGTTCCTGACTCGACCCGAAATACTTAGGCCAGTCGGATTGGACACGAGTCTTCACTTTGCGTTTGCGAGTCTTCGTGACCGGAAGGGTCTTAGGTTTCCAAAAGAACTTCTTACCGATATACTTCATACCAGTGTCTAGTTCAGTGATTTGGTAAACGAACCCTTGGTAGTCTTCTAGGAAGGTCTCTTCGGGTTCGAATATCTTGTCTTCATATAACCATGTCATGCACCTATCTATAAGTGCTGTAAGTCCTTATGAAGTAGGGTTCTCCGTTCGCGACCGTCTTCGACCACTCAACGGATGCATCTCCATCTGCTTGGTCACTGACATATTTGTAACAACGGAACTCGACACCCGCACGTTCGCAGACCTTGGCAATTGCATACGCCTCCATGTCCACGAGGTCAGCGGGAATTTCTAGGTTTGGGTCGGAGACAAAGTTGTCTCCGGTACTGCACGTCAGACCATCACCTTCACCCAATACGATTCTATTTTCAAATGGTGTCTGGCCGGGGTTGCAACCAATGCCGCCACACTTCATGTCGCGTTGTACGAATTGTGTGACGCGATGCAATCCACTATCTACGGTGATACCGCCCGCAGTGCCAAAGTTCCAGACCACATCTGGTTTGTGACGTTCGATAAGTTGTGCCGCAGTCATTGCAGCGTTAACCTTACCGACTCCAGTGAAGTGCACATTCTGCCACGATGACATCTTAGGTGCTTCGATTTCAAGTGCGATAAAGATTAGACTACTCATCGTAGGTCACCACGGTATATGTTTTAATATGTTGACTGCGAAGTTTATCAGTACCACCAAGGTAAGCAAGGTCAATCACGCACCCGTAAGATATTTTAGAAACATCGAAAGAGTGTAACAGTTCCGTGATGGCAAGTGCTGTTCCGCCTGTCGCACTCACGTCATCAATGATGCATACCTGACTGTTCTTGTTCAGTGGTGCAGTCGTTTTGATTTCAAGTGTGCGTGGTGCATACTCGCACTTGTACTTTCGGGAACGTACTGGTGGTGGTAGACGACCTGGCTTACGAATTATGTGCAGGGGTATACCCAAGTACAATGCGACAGGCGCACCCCAAAGAAACCCACGTGCATCCGGAGCGACAATATCCGTATAACCCTGACCTTCCATTTGGTTCACTAGGGTACGGACACTCTGTTGGAATGCCTGTGGGTTCTGTAGGAGACTGGTCACGTCTTGGAAGTTAATTCCTTCCTCAGGCCAGTCTGGTACAGATTGTATTACCTGTTTTAAATTCATAACTACTCTTCGTCAGATGTGGATTCTGGTGTCGCGTCGGCCCCACACATAGGACAGTGCGCTGGTGGTTCTTCACTATAAAGAACTTCAACCGTTGTCTCTATATCACATATAGGACATTCAATTCTGTAGACAGTTTCCATTATGCTACCTCTAACTCTATTTCCTCCCAGCCGAAATCGTCACCTTCCATACCTACGACTGAGTATTCGGTCACACGCTTCTCAAAGAAGTTATCGTGTGATGCTCCATTTAGTACCCAATCCAACCAAGGGAGTGGGTTGTCCTTTTGATTGAACAATGGTTTCAGTCCAAGTTGAAGCAGGCGTCGGTCCGCAATGTGACGGATGTATGCACGTACTTCTTTCTTGGTGAGACCCTGTACATCGTTCCCTCTAAATGCAAGGTCGATGAACTTGTCCTCTAAACTAACTGCGTTTTCCGCCATGTTATATATCTTTGACTTTAGCTCATCATTGACCACACGAGGGTGTTCTTCGCAAAATGTTCGAAATAACTTTGAGTTACCTTGTACGTGGATGGTCTCATCACGGATGGACCATTCGACGATTGTTGCCATACCCTTCATCTTACCGAAACGTTGGAAGTTAAGGAGCATGACGAACGACGCGAATACCGACATACCTTCGTTGAATACTGACTGCGCAAGCGCGAGTGCAAGACCTGTATGAGAGGTGACATTACCCTCTTTCATAAAATCTATCTTATCGGCCATCGCCTTGTAGTCAAGAAACTTGTGGAAGTCTTCGTCCGGTAGTCCTAGTGTGTCATTTAGTAATGCGTATGCACGTTGATGCACCGCCTCTCGTGCCGCAAACGATGATAACATGTTGCGGACTTCGTTATTTTTAAAACGTGGTATAAGTAGTTCGTGATAGTTCTCACCTACCTGTACGTCAGACTGAGTGAACAGACGCAGAACATGAGTGATAAACTCCTTCTCTGATTCTGTCAACTTAGTTTTCCAATCTTGCACGTCTTCGGATAACTCTGCTTCATCTTCAATCCAGTGAATCTCTTCGTGTTTCTTCGCAAGGTCCACTGCCCATGGATAAAGAAAAGGTTTGTATGTTTTTGAAAAGTTAAGTAATGACATTCATTATCCTATTATTGGTTTTAGGTAGGGCGCGAGCGTCTGTGCGATGAGTTTATTCCCCGCAATGTTTGGATGACCGCATCCTGCCATGTATTGTCTATCGTATTTTCTTAATTTGTGGGTTTTAAGATATAGTGTCGGTGCGAGTTTCGCATCGTCCATCAACCAATGACCCAAGATAATGTCAAATAACGTATTGTAGGAGCTACCACTTTCAATCCAGTTAGGATCCCCAGATGGTCCTTGCATTTTCCATGTTTTACTCCCTAATCTCACATCTTCAACACGACCATCATCATACATCTTTGGAACCCATATGTCAAGGGTATCACAAAAATTTTGATGGTCGAAACTGTTAATCATTCTGTAAGGTATGTCTAATTCCTGACATAACTGTTTCAAACCAAGGTAACACATTTCTGTAGTTATGCGTAGTGTAGCTTCGTCTGGGTCTTTGACCTGAGGCCAACGAGACCATACAATACCGTTTAATGCGTGATGCACATCTGCATCTTTGACATTTGGGTTTCGTGCGGTCTCTCTCAACCAGTCAGAGAAACATATTAAGAACGCATAATCTTTTAGTTCGTCTTTCGGCGTTCTACGAATGAAAGACACAACGTCGTTTGCAATCGCTAGGTTAGAGTGACCATGATGTCCTAAATTGATAACTTCTGTGCCCAGTTCATCAGCGAGATAATATGGGAAATTGAAATTTACAATTCTGGGATTCGGGTCTGCCCGATACCCCTGAACATAACTGTCACCGAATACGACTAACCTTCGCAAGCTCGACATTCTTCACCGCCTGGATTAGTATATGCCTCATCTGTTAGATAAGACATTAGGTCTTCATATCCACCGATGTAACGACCCTCAAGATATATCTGTGGTACAGTAGTAACCTTGCGTCCCGTAACTTCGGCTGCGGTTTTTTTAATCTCATCGAGATCAACATAATCAAACGGTATACCACGAAGAGATAACTCTTCGGTTGCCATCTTGCAGTATGGACAGTCTGGTTTACCGTAGAGGATGGTTCTGTTATCATCTTCGAGTGCCACGCGCTCAACTTTCTCGCTGACGTTCTCTGCACGGTTCTTCGCCTCTGTGCGTAGATAATACAGACCTTTCAACCCTTCCTTCCACGCCTTGAAGTGTACTTTGTTAACGTACCTCTTCGAGGCCCCAGATGGGAAGAATAGGTTGACTGACTGACCTTGACAGATGTATTGTTGACGGTCAGCCGCGTGTTGGACAACCCAAGTCTGGTCTAACTCTTGGGCGGTCTTGAATACTGCCTTCTCACCTTCGTTGAGGAATGGAAGGTGTTGCACCGAACCTTTTGCTGTGATGATTGATGTCCACGTAGAATCGTTGTCTTCTTTCTTACTCTTCAACAATTGTTCTAGGTACCTGTTCTTCACTAGGAACGAGCCCGCACGTGTACGGTGCGTGTATGCATTCGCCTTCATTGGTTCTATCGAAGGTGACGTGGAGAGGATAACACCACTCGATGCGTTTGGTGCAATGGCGAGTAGGTGTGAGTTACGTTTACCTGACCCTTCTCCGTCGAGATACTCTCCGCGTTCTCTCGCGAGTTGTTCTGTCTCTGCTTGGGCGTGACGGTTGATGTGGGAGAAGACCACGTTGTTGATCTCTCGCGCCTTGTCTGATTCCCAAGCAACAGAGTGTTTTTGCAGGAGTGAATGGAAACCCATCGCTCCAAGTCCAATACTTCTTTCTCTTTCTGCCGAATAACGGGCGCGGGAAATACTATCGGGCGCATTGTCAATGAAGTATTGGAGAACGTTGTCCAACATACGAACAAGATCACGGACAATGTTAGTTTCTTTCCATTCATCATAATATTCAAGGTTCAGTGAAGACAAGCAACACACCGCAGTCCTTTCTGCGGAAGTAGGTAGGTGGATTTCGTTACATAGATTCGACCCGTGAATGCGCAGACCCTTTTCTTTAAGAGACATCGGTAGTGCGCGGTTGGCGGTGTCAATGAAGTTCAAGTATGGTTCACCTGTGCGGAAACGTACCTCAAGGATGCGTTCCCACAGCTTACGTGCATTGACAGACTCTTTGACAGACCCGTCTTTAGGGTCTCGTAAGTCAAACGTCGTGTTGTTCAGGACCGCGGCCATGAACTCATCGGTAATGTTGATTGCGTTGTGTATGTTTAGTGCCTTACGTTGCACGTCACCTGTAGGGATACGGATGTTTAGGAACTCAATAATGTCTGGGTGTGACACGTCCAGATACGCGGCGTATGACCCTTTGCGCGTTTTCCCTTGTCGATATGCAATCATGTCTGCATCGACCGTGTGCAGAAAAGGAATCGGGCCTGGTGCGATGTCTGAGACGGTACGCACATCACGCCAGTGACCACCGACACCACCACCCATGACAGACAACCAACGCAACTCGCTGGAGTGTTCAATCAGTCCTTCAAGGGTATCTGGTACGTAAGTTAGGAAACATGAGATAGGGAGACCGCGAGTCTTGGTACCTTCCTTGGGTGCGTTCGACAACACAGGGGATGCGAACATGAACCACTTCTTACTTACATACTCATACAGACGGTTTGCGAGTAACGGGTCCATCTCACCTTTGTAGGAAGCCCACGCCTCTGCCGCTCGTGCATATGCCTCTTGCGGAGAGGTTTCACCGTCAATAAAATAGAAATCCTTTAACATACCGACGGCGTAGTCGGTTAACAGACCATCACGGTCTGGTACAGTAGTCACACTCATGGTTTACCTAGTTATTTCGAATAGTCATAGAAGGGTTCGTCTGATTGAAACTCATAGTCCTCAATGAGCATCTGTTCACCAGTCTCATGGAACCTACGTGCACAACGGAAAATGTAATCCGTTTGTTCTGAATCGTCCAACAGGCCTTCCCACATCATATGATTCTTAAATGAACTCTCAGGATTCTTCACTAAGAATCGAGACGCATCAAGAGCATTAGTCTGCACCCCAACAAGCGGGACATAGATGAGTTCTTCTTCGTTGTATTGTTCTGGGACCTCGAATAGGTCGGGTGTATCGCCCTTCTCGATAAGGACGACTTTATATAATTCACAGTCTAAAATCTTCATCTTGTACTTCTCTCAGTTATGAGCAGCATTATATAGTAGTATGGCCGGGGCAGTCAACTACTATTAAATATTTTTGTTAGGTAGTAACCTACGCAAAACTTCGACGTTGTCTTTACGTTTGTTTTTGCGGTCACCTTTCTTTCTAACCACGACGGTGTCTTTGTCGCTACCTGCTCCTGCAACTGAGGCTGTAGATACGGATAACTCTTCTTCAAACTGCTTCTTAAACTCTTCGTAAGTTTTCATAAATCTCTTCCAAGTAGTACCATCTTTCCGGTATTGCGGTCGGCATTGTCGTATCGATATATGCCAGACAAATGATAGGGAAACGCGTCCTTGTCAATGTAGTGATTAATTAGGTCAGTTAGTTCACGGCACCAAAAATTCTGATAGTCATCTATCAACAACCATCGGCATCCTGCACGTCGGACATTTTGTATATCTATAGACGCGCCTGCAACGGTGTGGTCACCATCAACGAAAACCATATCATACCCTATTATGTCACGGAAGTCAAGGTCTTTCGAATCCATTTTCGTAAAAGTAAAACGTTCTGGAAACATGTTCTCAATGCGTTGCGCGTTGAGTTCAGTGTGTTCATACTGACAAATGTCGATTGAGTGGTAGCGTTCCACATCCGTAGAGGCTAACCAACCCATCGCACTGTGACCGGCGTTAAACCCAATCTCCAGTACACTTTTTACTTCGGTATGTTTATATATTCTTTTGAGGGTCTCTACGGTGCGTTCCGTAAGAACTAAATGCCCTTCATCCTCAACCATTGACTGGTCAAGAAGTCTGGACTCCTCTTGAAGGTTCATCTCGTGATTTCGTTAGAACCGAACAGAACACGATGTCCTGTTCTAATGTGAGTACCCTCGTAGATGGCCAGACCCATAGTTCGATGTGTTGGGTCACACTTTGTCACTCGAACTTGGTCACCCTTACGTACCTCAACACAACCTAGAGTCAATGACTCGTTACGCATACGGTACATGCCTGGGCCCAGAGAACCATCACTCAGTAGATACCACTGGGTGTTTTCTGCGAGTACGTCAAGAACATCTATTCCGGTTTCTGTATGAATTCTTTCGACCTGTTTGTCGCTGAGATTACCGTGTTCTTTGATAAGGGCGAGTGCTGCACCATAACGTGCGACCACAGAAGAACCGCCTGGAGCCTTCGCCATGATTTTCTTCAGGTTGAATACTAGACGGTGAAATGAAGTGTAGTGGTCACGATAGGCATCACGATTTTCCATTCTGCCTAAATCAAAATCCTTATTCTTATTACCGTCCTTGTCGATGATACCCGCCTTGAACGCGCCAGTATCCTCGAACTTAGTTACGAGTAACTTTAGAAAACGTATCGTGTATACTACGTCTGCGGCTTGTTTTAGGATTCCCACTGCAGTGCCCTCAAATAATCTATTACGTATTTATCCATTTCGATTCCCGTAATCTCTTCATTCTTGATTGCACGGAGATAAATTAGGAATGGTTTTAGTGCACCCCATTGCTCCAACGGAATTTTGAGTGCAAGTATCTCAACCCCAGCCTCATGTCCAAATACGTTGAAAATTACAATGAGGTGATTAAGTATGAGTCTATGAGATAACTCTCCTGTGGTATAGTACCTATTGATTAACCTCTTTACGTATTTAAAACGTTTTAGGTCATCAAAGAACTCATCCCCGTCGATGTGTTTGGGACTATAGTAATGTTTCGCTGCGTAGACAACAAGGTTATTTCGATTTAACTTCATAGTATGGGTCAATAAACTCTGGTAATGAATAGTCAACGGGTAGTTCAGGTTCGAGTTTATTTAGTGCATCTGTAAGAGGACGCATCCAATCGTAGTTTACGATAACTCCACCACCATGAGTTGATATAGTACGAGTAACTGAGGTGCGGTCCGCAATCTGCACATAACTGAATGCCCATCGTTCTTTCCTCATACGCATATCTATGACTCCATCATGTGCGAGTTTGCGGAGTTGGTGGTACTGGTATGCGTCTTCACCTACAATTAGATTGTTGTCGTAGTGCATGAGTTCTGCAGCTTTACGTGATAAAAATGTCATACGACTAAAACATTCGCTGCGTGTCGCGAACTTCTTGTAAAAACGATTTAGGTCTACGCGGTCTTTACCCCACCGGAGTGCAGTGTTTTGGCTCACTTTAAATGAAGTCATGTATCCTGCAGCGATAGTCTCTGCGGGTAAGTCTTCGTACGCGGCGTCAAAGTTATAGTCCCACGGATAACGCGGACCAAGCTGTTGAGGAATGTACCACCCATCTTTTTTTACTGTAAGTGAATCGTATTGGTCGTCCCACAGACCCTTACGCCAACTACTGAATTGCAGTTGATTATAGAGTGCGATTACGTCGGGTGCGTTTGGTTGCATAGCAACCGTTCGATACAGATTCCTACCATATTTGGTGATTATGTCATCACCATCGACGTGAACCATGTATTCGTTATCACTCTCTAAGAATAGTCTTAGAACAGAGTTTTTTCCGGTTGCAGCCGTACCATCTGATTCTGTTACATGATGTTCTATATTATGTCGTGTACAGAAGTCCGCCGCCTCATCTCTATACTCATCATTGAGCGTATTGATTACGACGACGACATCATTGAACTTTAACGTGTCAAAATGACGTGCAAGAGTCGCGAGACTTGCACTCGTTAAAATATAATACTTGAACATCTAGGAGAGTTTACGCAGACTCAATCGTTGCGATTATATCTGCCTTTCGCTTGCGCATATCGACTTTGATACCACGTGACGCTGCGATATCTTTTAGTTCCGCCTTGGTAAAAGAATCCAAGGATACTTCGATAATATGTTCTTCCGGAGCCGGGTGAGTTTCCTCACCCTTACCGAAAAGTTTCTTCAAAAAACTAATCACTTATTCATCATCCCATTCAGGTTCATCATCAGCAGGAGCGTCTTCGACAACTTCTACAGGTTTTGGTGCACGTGCGGCACACCACTCGGAGATTTGTGCGTCAGTTAGACCCACCGCCTTCAAGACTTCTCCAGTCTTTGGATTGACCCATCCTTTTTGAGATGGGACCGCGTCTTTGCACCAACTTGGAGCTTTAATCATTTTAGTATCCTCGTTTTTGTCGAATTTGTAGAATAATCAACTCTTTAGTCAGAGTATCCATTCCACGCACTTCCAAACCCATGGCACTTGCCAAATCTAATAGTTCTGGCTTGGTCATGGAGTATAGGTTCTTGCGATCATAGTTAGGTATGATGTTCGTATCTTTTGGTTTTGCACGATTACGAAGCCACACACCTATAACCGCGGCTACCGCTACAACAACTACAATGATCTCAATCGTCATGATTAACTTCCCTTAACAGGACTCTTATCACCGTTAGATAGATTGTCTGCACCATTGCGAGCAGGTGCCTGCTTCATATCTTTACCGCCCGCCTTGAAAGTTTTCTTGTGACCATCTTCTTCGTCGTCTTCGTATTTCTTCTCAGACTTCTTATGCTTCGCAATAAACTCTTTAGACTTCGGTGACTCTTTAGAGTCAATCTTTTCACCCTCAAGTGCATTCGCCTTTGGGTTCGCTGCCTCTTCCAACTGGGCCCAGAAGTCTTCGAAAGTTTCTGAAAGGTCCAAACCACCCACAGGATTGTAGGAATCTGATACCGCACTGAAACTCACGTATACACGTTTGAAAGTGCCATTATTACTCTGATGGAACTGAGAGATTGCCGCACTAGAAGAATCACCACGACCACGACCGATTACTTTCTTAGTACCGCTTGAAGTAGTACCGTAGATAGTGTATAAACCTTCGTCTAGGTTTTCTTCTTGAACGCCTTCGATTTTAGAAATCTCAGCACTCTTGCCGCCTTTCTTTTTCTTCGCGTCGATGGCGTCGTCAGTCGCCGCGCGCTTCTTGTGTAGATATTCGTCAGAAGAATCAACATCACCATCGTTATCGATGTCCTTGTCTTCACGATCTTTGAACTCTTTATCGTTCTCTTTATCGTCTACAGGGTCGAGTTTTTTCTTCTCTTGGATATCTAGTTCTTCAACTTGCTCAGAGACCGACTGCTTCATAGACAAGTAAGCCTCCATAACTTTATTAATGTTTGACATTATCGTCAGTCTCCTTCAATTATTACCCTACGTCAAAAAATACTTTGACGATGATACCAGCAAAAATAGTCATAGTAAGTGTAATTATATATTGCATTACTTTGACTGTCTTTCCTTGTTCTTTTAGTTCATCTTCAATGTCATCCATTCGTTGGGAGAATCTGTTCATTCTCTCGAAATGTTGTTGTGACGACTTGTCGATGTTAATAAGTTTTTCCTCGGCGCGAGCAAGGTTAATCATCGCGTCAGAAAGCTTATCAATTTTATCCTCGATTCTTGCGAGGCGCTGTTCTTCACGTTGCACATGCTCATGTAAGATATTGTTATTATCTGCCATTTTCGGTTAAACCCATTAAAGTGTATTGTATAAGTCATATAACGACTTAACTGTTAAAAGGTACATCTATTTATAACGTATCAATTACCATGCGCGGCACGACCAATAACGCGCCTTCCACTTCGGGCCAGGGTCTGCACAATTGTGTCTCGCCCTAAAACTTTTTCTACGAGCAGGGTTGTCTTTCTTAATCTCCATGTTAGGGTCTCCGAATGAAACCTTAACTACATTACCCTTTTCGTTCTTGGTGTAGACGTAGAACTTCTTAGAGCCTCCACGTACAGGTTTGTTCAAGGTAACCGTCTTACCCTGATACTCTGCCTCGGTCAGTTCTAATTCTTCGTCGAGTGACGCACACGCCTCACAACAACCTTCTTCTACGTACTGTTTAAACTTTTTCACTATTTCTTTATTCCTCGGCGAGCAAGGTCTTTCTTATATGCATCACGTCTTGCTTGTCTATTTGCACCAACCTTAGCATTAGGATTACGACCTTTCTTCATTTGACTCGCCACACCAAACTGGTCTGCCGTTTTTTGAATATTCTCATCAACTAGGTCTTCGGTCTTCACTGATTCAAGTGCACCCGCAGGTTGACCTTGTTTCTGATTAATGTCTAATGAAACCCTAGATTTTGGATGTTCAGACCGCATCTTCTTCAATGCTTCACGGCTGTTTGTTGCCTTGGTTTTGATAGTCATAGAACCACGACCGTCACCTACCTTTACAAAGAAGATCTTGTTCTCTTCAAGATCGACTGACTCTTTCTGCATCACATTCTTGACGAGTGACATGACATTTGCTTTTGTTGGTTTTGGGTGACTACCAAGATCTACAACCTTACCGCTCTTAGTCTTTAGAGATAGAGAGTATCCGTCTTGCTTACCACGCATACCCTTGGTGTTTCTCTTAGTAGCTGTAACAGTACCGTAAGGCGTTTGGTGCGCAATCGCAACGTCACCCACTGCTTCTCTCAATTCCTGAAATGTTTTCATTTTAACTTCCTCTTGATGCTCCTCGAAATACCTTCGTACCAGATACGGGATTAACTGTCTTTCCTACTTTAGTGTTGTGGGGATTGAAGTTAAGTCCACCGTAATTATTATCACTTGCCTGTTGCAGTCTTTGTTTCTTTGCAACCGACATCTTTTTATTACGCGGTTTCTTCGATTTGCTCATATCATGTCCTATGTTATGTAACAGTTTAACTCGTATCGACGGTTATCTAAGTTAGTTACCTGTACCGCCAATCTTTTATTCCTTTGACCAACCAACTTCAAGGTGAAACTATTAGTCTTACCGTTAGATGGTTTCTTTGGTCCAGTTGCGACTTTATCATCGATGTCGCTCTTGTCTACCTCAAAGCCTTTTTTCTTTGCAAATGCATATGACGCCTGCATTGCATCTGAATATGTCTTGTGGTAGATAGGGTAATCGTTCTTACCTTCTACTGCGTATCCCATTCTTTTCAAATCACCCTCATTATAAGAGGTGTCTGACGATAGCACCGATGGTGGTGGTTTACTGAAAAAGTCAGCAGCCTTCTTAATCTTGTCTAGTCTCTTCTTAGAACCAAGACCATGTTTCGCCGCACGAGCGGAAAGACGGTCTTGTGCAGACCGCCTTGCTTCTCTTATTTCAGTAAACTTTTTCATAGTGTTATTCTACTGCTAAAACTCCCATACCCATACGATCCACATCATTTGATGTCGTATTAGTAATAAGGAATCCTGTTTGACTCAGGTCGTTTAGGTTATAAAGATACGCTGCGCCAGTCTCTATTGATGAACCGCTTTCAACGTATGTTGGAGCGCCAACTAAAAGCGAAGCACCTTGTACAGAAATGCGTTCGCCAAACGCCGGATTAGGTTGACCGTAATAAGCATTACTAGGTGCTATTTTAGTTACAGTGGAAGGATCTTCTATATCCCAAACCAAAACGAGCCCACTGTTGTGTTCACCACCGCTAGGTGCACCTGCATAAAGTTTATTACCACTTACTCTAACACTATGACCAAGTTGTCTAGTTTGATCTTGAGAAGGATTATCTCTAGGAGATGGATCTGTAAATACAACTGGGTCGGCATTAGGGTTTTCCATATCAAGCATGTATACTGCACCAGTATTGTCATTGTTATATCCTGTTACTGGATCCGCAGGAGCGTCATACCCTGTATCTCCTATGAACACTTTATTTCCAGACATTGCGATACCACCCTGACCACCACTTAATGCGATAGTATGCCCGTTAATAGGTTGATATTGATCAGGGTTAAACCTTACAGGTGGAGTACTTGAATAGGAATTACCGGATGACAAAGGCCAAGCATAGGCATTTTGTGCCAGTCCACCATTATGAGCAGGGTTGCCTGCAGCAGTAATTACTACATGTGTATCGGACAATGCGCATGAGAATCCAAATTGGATATTAGATCCACTTCCAGGCGGGAATAGTTCCGTATATTGCATGGTATCTAAATTGTAGATAAACGCAGAACCAGCATTGGATCCTCTACTATCGTCACCAAAATTACCAAATACTAAATGAGTATCCGACATTGCAAGACTATAGGCTGCAATAAAATCGTACGTTGATAGACCACTTGGTTCAATTCTTTGTGGAGTTGCAGTTAAGTCGGACTTATCATACAGATACACCGCACCTTTATAAGTATTCTCACCATATGCAGCTATCGCAATATGAGTGGAATTTTGAGCCATTTGATGTCCAAAGTAAGCACGATAACCAGAAGGAGAAGGTATAGTTAGATCTGGACTGTTATCGTCTCCCTCAATAGTATTGTATACGTACACTTCACCTGCCCCGTCACCGCCACCGTCATCATATGGAGCAGCGACCATAAAGTAAGATGCTGGTGCTGGTGGT
>JAYQEC010000020.1:0-20412 GCA_038138645.1 Porticoccaceae bacterium
TTGCCAGTGGTGCCCAAGCAGTTCAAATATTTGATACCTGGGGCGGGGTGCTTAGTCATGCTGCTTATCGTGAGTTTTCTCTGGCCTATATGCAAAAGATTGTCGCTGGGCTTAATACTGAATCAGAGGGCCGCAAGGTGCCGGTTATTTTGTTCACCAAGGGCGGTGGTCAGTGGCTGTCCTCCATGGCAGATACGGGTTGTGACTGTCTTGGTCTAGATTGGTCGACCAATATTGGTGTGGCTCGTCAGGCGGTAGGGGATAGAGTGGCCTTGCAGGGCAATATGGACCCCTCAGTTTTACGTGGCAGCGATGATTCAATAAGAGCTGAAGTGGGGACTATTCTTAGTTCCTTTGGTGGTGGTACAGGCCATGTGTTTAATTTAGGTCATGGTATTACACCGGATATTGACCCGCAAAAAGTCAAAGTCCTAGTTGATGCAGTTCAGGCTCAGTCAGCGGTCTAATAAAAATCCTAACTTGAAGCAAACGATGCTCCCACCTGCACTGGGTTTAGTGCCTCGATATGACTATCCAGAGTTACCGCATCTGGTTTAAAAAGCAGAATTACTGTTGAGCCAAATTTAAAACGACCTATTTCATCACCCTTTGCAAAGGAAAGGTTTTGCTGGCTGTAATCCGTTTCTCTAACCGCACCAGGGCCCGGTTTTTCCATGCCGCCCCAAACCGTTTCTATGCCAGCTACTAGCATCGCACCCACCAAGATAACACAGAATTGGCCAAGCTTTTCTGATTCAAACTCGCACACCAGTCGCTCATTACGAGCAAATAAATTAGGTACAGCTTCAGCTGTCTGTTGATTAACCGAAAAAAGTTCGCCTGGAATATATCGCGTAGAGAGCAATTTGCCATCTGCAGGAATATGCACACGATGATAGTCTTTGGGTGATAGGTAAATGGTTGCAAATACTCCATCTTCATAGTTTTTTGCCTGTACTGAATCACCCACTAATCGAGCCAGTGAGTAATCAATATTCTTGGCCTGCAGCATTTTATTTTTTCTGATGGCGCCCGCTTGGCTAATCACACCGTCAGCAGGCGAAGTAATGACTTTAGGCCCTTTATCTAAGGGGCGAACCTCGGGTTTTAACTCTCGTGTAAAAAAGGCATTAAAGTTTTCATAACTCTCTAGATCGTCACTCAACGCTTCATCCATATTAATATTGAAGGTTTTGATAGCGCGCTTAATAAGCCCATTTTTGAGTGGCTTGTATTTTGATTCTGCCAGCTTAGCAATAGCTCTGGATAAAAAATGCTTGGGCAATAAGCGCTGTAATGCGACAAATAATTCAGTGCGATGATCCATAATCTAAATCTCTATTATTGTGGGCCTAACTCAATGGGCGTATGTTCTAAATTACCCCATTCGCCCCATGAGCCATCATAGCCGCGAATATGGTTATAACCCAGTATTTTGCCAACCATATAGGTGAAGCTTGAGCGGTGGTGGCTTTGACAATGTGTGGCTATTTGTTTGTCTTTGGTAAGCCCTAGGTTATCAAGTATTTGCTGGGCATCCTTGCGAATACGAAAGTTGCGTTCGCGATCCATAAGCTCAGTCCATTCCAAATTAATAGCACCAGGTATATGACCTGCTCTAGCCGAGCGCGCCATATTTCCCAAATATTCTCCCGGGCTACGCGCATCCCAAACTGCAAAATTATCTGTATCCAACAACTGAATAATTTCATCAGCGACGATTCTGGTTTGTGAATGAGGTTCAATGGTTGAATTGACTTCAATACTTTTAGGTTGATTAACCGTTGATTCGGTTGGGAATCCTTCTTTTATCCAAGGCACAATCCCACCGTTTAAGTAGAGCCAATTATGCAAGCCCAAAAGGTCCATTGACCATGCCATTCTGCCAGCCCAACCACCGCCTTCATCATCACATAAAACGACCTGTTTAGACTTATCAATCCCCAGATAAGCCATAACTTCATATAGCTTGGAAATTTCAGGGCAGGCTCCGGGAACAGGTGCTGTTCCAGCTATTAGTTGTTGACCTGAAAGCTGTATTGCTCCAGGAATATGCTGTTGTTGATAAAGAGCAGGATTACATAGGTCGACAATAATTAAATTTTCTTCGCCAAGGCGCTCTTTTAACTGCTCAGGTTCGATTAGATGATTCATAATTTTTCTAGTGGTTATTAGATGGATATTTTAACAGATTGTATCAGAGCAAAGGCTGTTGGAGCTTAATTTTCAAGACTATTTATAATTTGCCTATAGCTATCGAGTCGGCTCTGAAGAATATCGCCATTTTTGGATGCCGCAACCAGTGCGCAGCCAGCATCAGATTCATGCTTGCAGTCGCGAAATTTGCAGTGTCCTAAAAAGGGTCGAAAGTCCTTAAAGCCATTGATAATAGTTTCTTGATCTAAATGAGTTAATGCAAATTCCCGAATACCTGGCGAGTCGATAATCACCCCACCTTTTTTAAGATGAATTAATTTTGAGGCTGTAGTGGTGTGAGTGCCTTCGTTAGTGGCTTCTGACAGTGCGCCAACTGCACTATTATTATCTGGAACCAGCTGATTTATAAGCGATGATTTACCGACCCCAGACTGCCCCACAAAAATACAATTTTTATGGTGTAAATAGTCTTCAAGAGCCTCTAGACCTTGATCCTTTTTCGCTGAAACACTAATAACCTTATAGCCTATGGATTGATAGTCTTTAACCAATGTGGCAATTTCTTGATCAGTATCTACATCGATTAAATCGGTTTTATTCAGCACTAAGAATGGCTCAATATTCTGTGCCTCAGCAGCTACCAGATAGCGATCTAATAAATTTCTTTGTGGTGCGGGTTGAGCCGCAAAAACAACCCCAATACGCTCAACATTAGCCACTACGGGGCGTAGTTTTCCATAATTATCGGGACGAATCAGTTCAGATGAGCGCGGTTCAAGGGCGACCACAACCCCATTGGGTTCAGCCGGACGCCAAATAATCTTATCGCCAGTGACAAGGCTTGGAATATTCGCCCGCACATGGCAACGCATAAGTTTGCCTGCAAAGGGTTCGGTATCGGACTCGATATCTACTTGGCTACCATAATTAGTAATTACTCTACCCGCAGTTTCAGCACCCAAGCCATCAAGGCTTTCTAATGCCTTATCGTCTAAGGTTTTGGCATTTGCCTTTTCACGCCGCTTTGCTTGGATCGACTGAATGCGTTCCTGTTGGCGTTTGCTGAGTCTTCTTTTTGCCATTTAACTATGAGCCACTATTTAAAACTAGACTACCATATCATTTATGGTGGTTAACAGGTCAAGCATATAGCATAATCTTTTCTATAAAAATTAGCGCCATGGATATACAGAATGACAGATCAAAATCTTAATTTAATTTGGATAGACCTCGAAATGACGGGTTTAGATCCTGAAAAAGAGAGAATAATTGAAATAGCCACAGTGGTGACTGATCAGCAATTGAATGTATTGGCCGAGGGTCCCTCGCTAGCCATCAATCAATCTGAAGAGTTACTTCTTGCCATGGATAAATGGAATACCAATCAACATGGAAAATCCGGTTTAACTGAGCGCGTTCGCAATAGTAAAGTAACTGAGGCTGAGGCAGCTCAGGCGACTATAGATTTTCTTAAACAGTGGGTGCCAGAAGGGCAGTCGCCTATGTGTGGCAATTCAATTGGTCAAGATCGAAGATTTTTAGTGCGCTATATGCCTGAGTTAGCTAGTTATTTTCACTATCGCAATCTAGATGTCAGTACACTTAAGGAATTAGTGCGACGCTGGAAACCTGAATTAATCAATGGGTTTACTAAAAAAGGGTCTCATCTCGCCATGGATGATATTTATGACTCTATTGCCGAACTGGCTTACTACCGAGAAGTATTTATTAAGCCGTAGCGGCTAGTTTTTGTCGTTGTTGATCAATAGCCCAATCAATATGTTCCTTGGCTAGCGGTGAAACCTTGGGTGCGGTAGCCTCTAATTGATTAAGGATATCGACAGAACCCTCTGCATTGCCTAGTCCAACCGCTAGATTACGCAGCCAGCGTTGATAGCCTATTCGGCGAATAGGCGAGCCTTCGGTATTATTTAGGAATTCAGTTTCATTCCACTTAAATAAGGTCAACAATTCAGAATTATCTAAATTATGACGTGGCGAAAAATCAATTTCATTGGTTTTTGGCGCGCCACGGTTCCAAGGGCAAATAATCTGGCAGTCGTCGCAACCAAATACACGATTACCCATTAGGGGTCTTAAAGCTACTGGGATAGATTCCTTGTTCTCAATGGTTTGATAAGAAATACATTTTCGTGCATCCAGAACATAGGGTTCAGGGAAGGCATCGGTAGGGCATATTTTTAAACAGGCGCGACAGTTACCACAGCGATTAGGCTGCTCTAAATTATCAACGGGTAGAGGAAGCGATGTATAAATTTCACCAAGAAAAAACCAAGAGCCAGCTTTATTATTGATTAATAGACTGTTTTTGCCAATCCAGCCTAAGCCTGCTTGCTCGGCCAATGGTTTTTCCATTACGGGGGCACTATCTACAAAAGGTCGTTGGGAAAGATTGAGATCAGGAAGACTCTGCTCAATTTTTTTACTGAGCTCGGCCAACCGTTTACGAATTAATTTATGATAATCTCGACCCAAGGCATAACGAGAAATATAGGCCTTATTATTATCTTTAAGTACCGCGACCATATTTTCGTCGGCTAAGTAGTCCATTCGCACAGAAATAACCCTTAGGGTGCGAGCCACCAATTTATCTATTTTATAGCGTTTTTCACCATGTTCAGACATCCAGCTCATACTTCCCTGATAGCTGTTATCAAGCCATAGTCGGAGACGCTGTGAGGCCTCGTCAAGGTTTGGCTTAACGATAGCAACTTGCTGAAAACCCAATGACTCACCCCAATCTTTAATATTATTGGCAAGTCCCTGAAGTTTTTGAGCTTCAAAATTGTTGGGATCTACGATTTCGGGCATGTGTTCTGCATTAATCTCACTTATAATTGGCGTAATTTTACTGAGATATAAACAATATGTCGCATTTTCCCTTAGATAGCCAGATTCACAACAATCTTTACAGTGCAAAAACTGTACGTGAAATTGATCAAGCAGCCATTAAAAAAATGAATAATGGGGCGATAAAATTAATGAACCGAGCAGGAACCGCTGCTTTTGAGGAGTTGATAGAAGCCTTTGGTCAGCCCAGTTTGATCACTGTTTTTTGTGGCTCAGGCAATAACGCGGGCGATGGCTATATCTTGGCAGGCAGAGCAGCGCAACGATTGATTCCTGTGCAGGTGGTCGAATTGGGCAATGCCAAAAATTTCTCTGAACAAACTCAACAGGCAAGAGAGTATGCAGAGCAAAATAAGGTCAAATTTTGCGCATTAACAGATAGCCTAGTGCTAGACCAAGGCATTATTGTTGACAGTCTGCTGGGTACAGGTGCGAATGGCTCTCTCAAAGACGCCTATGCGCAGGCCGTAGACCAAATTAACCAATCGGGCTTACCTGTATTGGCCATGGATATAGCCACGGGTCTAAATGCGGATACCGGCGCGGTTAGTGATCGAGCTGTAAAAGCGGATATTACAGTCACCTTTGTTGGCGCAAAAGCGGGTCTTTTTACCGGGCGCGGTCCATCTATAAGCGGCGAGGTGATTTATCACTCGCTAGATATTGCCGATGAAATCTATAAAGAGTTCACCCCGCAAGCGCAACTTATGGATGTATACGATCTGCTGGAAATACTGCCGCAGTTCGACGGTGATGAATATAAAAATCAACGAGGTCACTGCATGATAATTGGAGGCGATCACGGATACGGTGGAGCCGCTTCACTGGCAGCAGAAGCTAGTCTAAAAGTGGGTAGTGGACTCACCTCTGTTGCCACACAGCCAGAGCATATTTCAGCGATTTTAGCGCGGTGTCCAGAAATAATGGCCTGCGGTGTTACTTCAGGTCAGCAATTAGAGCCATTGTTAGAAAAACCCAGTGTGCTGGTAGTTGGGCCTGGATTAGGGCGTTCACCTTGGTCAGAACAGCTACTACAAAAAGCAGTGGCTACAGGCTTGCCTATGGTGCTGGATGCAGATGCGCTCAATATTCTTGCTGATGAGCGGGTTGTTCGCCAAGATAAAGCTCAGCGATGGGTGCTAACACCCCATATGGGTGAGGCCGCGCGGTTGCTAGGAGTGTCGGTAGAAGATATTCAGGCCGATCGCTTTGCAGCAGTGTTAAAAATTCAAGAAAAATACAATGCCGTGGTATTACTAAAGGGACCCGGCACGTTGATTTCTTCGCAAGATCAAAGCTTTAAACTATGCCCCTATGGTAATCCAGCAATGGCCACTGCTGGCATGGGTGACATACTCAGCGGAATAATTGGTGGTCTAATGGCGCAGGGCTTAGACAGACAGCAAGCAACAGAGCTAGGCTGCTGCCTTCATTCTGCTGCTGCAGATGAGTTGGTTAGCACATCTGGTTATCGTGGTGTGACCGCTACTGATATATTGCCATGGGTAAAAAAACTGTTAAATCAGGACTTTGCTGAATGACTGCTGAAGCCATCAATCAACTGCAGCTTATACTTAAAGATGAGCAGCAGATGCAGTCATTGGGTGAAAAAATAGCTCAGGCTATTGATCAAATCAATACGCCGCTATTGGTTGTTCTCAATGGCGATCTTGGAGCAGGAAAAACTACTCTTAGCCGCGGCATCCTTACTGGCTTAGGTCATAAGGGCTCAGTGAAAAGCCCCACATACACGCTGGTTGAGCCTTACGATTTAGAAATAGGTAAGGTATTTCATTTTGATTTATATCGCTTAGTAGACCCAGAAGAGCTGTACGAAATTGGATTTAATGATTATCTGTCAGAGGCTCAGTTGTGCATGGTAGAATGGCCCGACAAAGGCGGGAACTTGGTGCCAAAGGCTGATATTAGTCTGCAAATAAATTCTAATGGAACTGGACGAGAAGTAATATTAATGGCGCAAACTAGCCTAGGTAGTCAATGCGTCAATAAGCTTAAATGAACTGTTGAGATTTATAGTAGTCAAAAGTAATTTAGGAACATTAGTGCAATTTATTAGAATATTTAAAAGCTACGCCGCTATTTTGGGGCTATTGTTCTTTTTTTCAGGGGGGCAAATGGTGCCCTCTGCAGTTGCTGCTGAGATTAATTCAGTCCGTCTCTGGCGAGCTCCGGATAATACCAGATTAGTTTTCGATATTGACGGTGCTATTGAATATAAGGTTTTTGCCTTAGATAGCCCGCATCGCTTAGTCATTGATATTGCCAATATTTCAAACCAACCCTCAGTCGCTAATCTCGATTTAAAAAATAGTCCAATTACTAAAATACGCACAGCGCAGCGAAGTGCAAAAGACCTGCGGGTGGTTTTAGACTTAAAATCTGCAGTCAATCCCAAACACTTTACCCTGAAAGCTAATGAGCAATACAGTAACCGTCTTGTTGTCGATCTGTATGATAAAAAGCGCAGTGCCAGCCGATCGCTAGAAGAGGTAGTCAAGCAAACTAATCGAAAAATTGTTATTGCAATTGATGCAGGACATGGAGGCGAGGACCCGGGAGCACTTGGCCCGCAGCGCATGAGAGAAAAAATTGTTGTACTGCAAATTTCCAAACGTCTTAAAAAGCTCTTCGATAATGATCCTAACTATAAGGGAGTTTTGGTACGCAAAGGGGATTATTATTTAGCTCATCGCAAGCGCACCCAAATAGCTCGCGACAATAAGGCAGATTTTTTCATCTCTATTCACGCAGATGCATTTACAGATCCACGCGCAAATGGCGCCTCGGTCTATGCGCTTTCTAATCAGGGTGCAACCAGTGAGGCCGCGCGCTTTTTGGCTCGAAAACAGAATAATGCCGATTTAATCGGTGGGGCTTCTGCCTTAAATATTGGAGCCAAGGACGATATGTTAGCTGGCGTGCTGCTTGATCTTTCAATGACAGCCACTATGAGCACCAGTTTGGAGGCAGGTAAGCATGTATTAAGGCAAATGGGGTCAGTGGCTAGACTGCATAAAAAGAAAGTTGAGCAGGCAGGTTTTTTGGTTCTAAAGTCACCAGATATCCCCTCATTGCTTATTGAAACAGGCTTTATTTCTAATCCCAAAGAAGCGCGAAAACTCAGTACGGCCGAATATCAGCAAAGAATGGCCAAAGCGATCTTTAGTGGTATAGATCAGTATTACACCGAACATCCACCTGAGGGCACATTGCTCGCCAAGGTGATGAAGGGTAAGCCGTTAAAATATATCGTGGCTCGCGGTGATACATTATCTGAAATTGCAGCAAAGTATAAAGTCTCAATGGCAAAAATTATGCGCTACAATAAAATGTCATCAAGTACCATTCGCGTGGGTCAGGAAATAAATATCCCAAATCGGTGATATTTATTTTTAAGAAACGGAAAACAGCATATGCCAAAAATAAATACACTCAGCCCTCAGTTGGCCAACCAGATTGCTGCTGGTGAGGTTGTTGAGCGTCCTGCCTCTGTGCTTAAAGAGCTGGTTGAAAACAGTCTAGATGCTGGTGCGACCCGTGTCGATATCGAAGTAGAGCAGGGCGGGTCTAAGCGCCTTATGGTGAGAGACAATGGTTGCGGTATTAAGCATGAGGATATGCCTTTAGCGCTAAGCCGACATGCCACGAGTAAAATTGCCGATATAGATGACTTAGAAGCCGTTGCTACACTAGGGTTTCGCGGTGAAGCACTGGCTAGTATTGCCTCAGTGTCCCGATTGACACTAACTTCAAATAATGGAGATTCTCAGGGTTGGCGAGCAGTCAGTGAAGGCCGTGATATGGATGTCGATGTGCAGCCCGCTGCGCACCCTCAAGGCACCAGTGTTGAAGTTAGAGATCTATTCTTTAATACGCCAGCCAGACGCAAATTTCTACGCACAGAAACCACTGAATATAATCGCATAGACGATCATGCTAAAAAGCTAGCGCTCAGCCATATGCAGGTCGCCTTTTCGTTACGCCATAATCAGCGAGTAAACCTAAATCTACTTCCGGCAGAAACTGTTCAGGAAAAAGAAAAGCGCGTCGCCGATATCTGTGGTCGACCCTTTATGGAGCAGGCGCTGTATATCGATAACCAAAGTAGCGGGATAAGACTCTGGGGCTGGATTGGCTTGCCCACATTTTCTCGCAGTCAAACAGATCTGCAACATTTCTTTGTCAATGGGCGAAGTATTAAAGATAAGGTGGTGTCGCATGCCGTGCGTCAGGCCTACCAGGATGTTCTCTATCATGGTCGACATCCTGCCTTTGTATTGTTCCTTGAAATAGACCCCAAAGATGTGGATGTTAACGTTCATCCAACCAAACACGAAGTGCGTTTTAGAGATGGTCGAATGATTCATGGCTTTGTGGGTGGCACACTCAAAAAAGCGCTTGCTGAGGACCGCCCGCAGGACCACTTGCAGCCCAATGATTCAGAATCAACCAGTTCTATTCTGCATCAAGAATCTATCCCTCAGCAGTCATCAATGGGTCTCGCGCCAGCGCCTTATAGTTATGGCACGCAATCAGTGGCTCCAAAAAGTGGCGCAGTTAATACGCCAATGCAGGCCTATCAATCGCTTTATGGAAGCGATCAAGATGAGCAATCAGAGACAATTCCTCCTCTTGGCTTTGCTATAGCTCAGCTAAAAGGAATCTATATTCTAGCGGAAAATGAACAGGGCATGATTGTGGTTGATATGCATGCTGCACATGAGCGCATAACCTACGAACAGATGAAAACTGATTTTGATAATGAGGGTCTAATTTCTCAGCCATTATTGGTGCCAGAGAGCCTATCCGTTAGCCAAAGAGAAGCCGATGCGGTAGAGCAGAATCCAGAGGTGTTTTCGCGTTTAGGTTTTACCGTAGAGCGTGCTGCAACTGAAAATATTGTCGTTCGAGAAATACCCGCTCTACTTAGAGGGACTCAAGTAGAAGCCCTGCTTAGAGATGTGATCTCCGATATTTTGGAGCATGGCACATCTGCGCGTATTAGAGAGCAAATTAATGAAATCCTATCGACTATGGCATGCCATGGGTCGGTTAGAGCCAACCGCAGGCTAACGATTCCAGAAATGAATGCACTGCTGCGAGATATGGAAGCAACAGAGCGAAGCGGGCAATGTAATCATGGTAGACCCACTTATTTTCAACTTACTCTCGATGAGTTGGATAAGTTATTTTTACGCGGTCGATGAGTATTTCTGTGAATAATAAAAAACTACCGGTTATTTTTATCATGGGTCCTACTGCCAGTGGTAAAACAGATCTAGCAATAGCACTGCGAGATCAGTTGCCGGTTGAGTTGATCAATGTCGACTCGGCTCAAATATATGATCAAATGGATATTGGCACCGCCAAACCCGATATTGAAACCCTTGCCAAAGCTCCGCATAGGTTGTTGGGTTTTTGTGATCCGGCCGATTCATACAGTGCGGCAGACTTTGCTCAAGACGCCAAAAAAGAAATTTCTGAGATACATAAATTAGGCAGAATTCCTCTCTTGGTAGGGGGTAGCATGCTATACTTCAAAGTACTACTTGAGGGCATGTCTGATTTACCAGCAGCCGATGTCGAGATCAGAAATAGCATTCAGCAACAGGCCGATACTGAGGGTTGGTCAAGTTTGCATAAAGAGCTTCAAAAAATTGATCCGAAGACAGCGGAACGGCTTCACCCAAATCATTCGCAACGTATACAGCGAGCTCTTGAGGTATACAGAATTACCGGCGTTTCACTCTCTGACTTACAACAGCAATCTGAGGGCGGAATAGAGGATATTTACGATGTTCAGCAATATGCGCTTATCCCGCAGAATAGAGCCTTATTGCATCAGCGAATAGAGCAACGATTTATAGCAATGATGGAAGCTGGCTTTGAGGATGAGGTCAGAAAGTTATATCAGCGAGGAGATTTACAGGCTGATATGCCCTCAATCAGAGCAGCGGGCTATAGCCAGCTATGGAGTTACTTAGAAGGTCAACTGAGTCTAGATGAAGCGGTCGAGCGAGCCATTATAGCCACCCGACAACTGTCTAAACGACAACAGACTTGGTTGAGAAACTGGCCAAATTGCCAACAAATATCCGTAGATGATGGTGTTCAGTATCATTCTACTCAGGTTTTATGTGATTTTATTTTAAAATCACAGTGATACATATTTATTATTGTTGCGTAGTGCAATAATAAATAGGTTTTATAAAGGGTGAGTTGCAATCCCACCCGACTTTTTTGTTGCGATTATTGCAACACAACTATTGAATTTTCAATGCCAGGAGAAATAACAATGTCAAAAGGACAAAATATACAGGACCCTTTTTTAAATGCGGTCAGGAAAGAGCGCATTCCCGTCTCAATTTTTTTAGTCAATGGAATCAAACTTCAAGGTACCGTTGATTCATTTGATCAATTTGTGGTTATGCTTAAAAGCACGGTAAGCCAGATGGTTTATAAGCATGCTATTTCAACCATAGTGCCATCTAAATCAGTTAGTCTCCAAAATGCTCAGGGTCAGAACGCTAATCAATATGATCTTTAGCTAGTAAGGTGTCGCTGTTTTTTGATAGACCAGATTTTGGTGAACGGGCTTTGCTCGTTCACCTTAAGCTTAATAGTGAATCTGAACCAGAAGATGTGGGTGAGTTCGAAGAACTCGTCAGGTCGGCTGGTGGCGATATAGTTGACCTTGTTCGGGGTTCTCGATCCTCTCCGCACGCCAAGTTTTTTGTTGGAACAGGCAAGCTAGAGGAAATTTCTGAGATCGTTAAACGCGAATCAGCTCAGCTAATTATCTTTAATCACAATCTATCTCCAAGCCAAGAAAGAAATCTTGAAGCCCATCTACAGTGTAGAGTCTTGGATAGAACAGGGTTGATTCTTGATATCTTCGCTATGCGCGCTAGAACCCATGAAGGTAAACTTCAGGTCGAACTTGCTCAGTTACAGCATCTGTCCTCAAGGCTAGTGCGAGGTTGGACACACCTTGAGCGCCAGAAAGGTGGCATCGGTATGCGAGGGCCGGGTGAAACCCAGCTTGAATCTGATCGACGAATGGTCAGAGATCGCATCAAGTCAATTAAAAAACGATTGGAAAAGGTGCGAATTCAGCGTGATCAGGGTAGGCAATCACGACTGAAGTCTGACACGCCAACGGTTTCTTTGGTGGGATACACCAATGCGGGTAAGTCGACTTTATTCAATTTAATTACAGAATCGGATGTCTATGCTGCAGACCAATTGTTTGCCACATTGGATCCAACAATGCGACGTCTGGATATTCCAGAGCAGGGTCCAATTATTTTCGCTGATACGGTAGGTTTTATCAGTCATTTACCGCATCGATTGATTAATGCTTTTCGTGCCACACTGGAAGAGGCTGCGGCTGCTAATGTGCTTCTCCATGTCGTTGATGCCTCTGCTGAGGATAGGTCGGTTAATATAGATCGCGTGAATGATGTTTTAAAAGAAATTGGTGCTCATGAGCTACCAACGCTGCTAGTCTATAACAAGATTGATTTAATGGATGAGCCGCTAGCTAAAATAGAGCGGGATCAAGATGGAAAACCAGTAGCGGTTTGGTTGTCCGCGCTGACGGGTGAGGGTACTGATCTTTTATTAGAGGCTGTGGCAGAATACTTGCCCAGAAAAATGGTACACACCAAGCTTAAAATTAAGCCAGATCAGGGTGCTTTTAGGGCTGCTTTATATAGTTACAAGGCGGTGTTGAATGAAACCTATAATGATCAAGGCGACGTAAACTTAGAAATACAGTTGCCGGAAAGTGACTTTTTGCGAATAGTTAAGCAATCAGGGTTGAAAACAGAGGATTTAGACCCCATCTAGTAGAATAACTAGATGAAAAAATGCGAATGAGAGTTACACTTGTAATGCTTATTCAAAAAATACAAATAGATTTGGAGTAAAACTATGGCTTGGAATGAACCTGGTGGTGGAAAAGACCCTTGGGGAGGTAACCGCAATGATGGGCCGCCCGATATCGATGAGGCTCTAAAAAAGCTTGCCGAAAAATTCAGTTTTCTGGGTGGTGGTAATGGTGGTAGTAGCAGTAAAGGCTTATTACCAGTAGTCCTTGCAGTGGTTGCCATACTTTGGGGTCTAATGGGTTTTTACCAAGTCGATGAAAAAGAGCAGGCCGTTGTTTTACGCTTAGGTAAATATCATCAAACCAATGGTTCGGGTTTGCATTGGAACCCGCCTATTGTTGATGCTGTTAAGGTAGTGGGTGTAACAGAAGAACGACAATACCCAGCGCGGGGTTTAATGCTAACGCAGGATGAGAACATTGTTGAGATCTCCCTGACAGTTCAGTACAACATTGCCAACGCCAAAGATTTTGTACTTAATATCAAAGATCCCGAGACCAGCCTTAAGCAGGCTACAGATAGCGCATTACGCCATGTTGTCGGAAGTACGGGTTTGGATGGTGTGATATCAACTGGGCGTGAACAGGTTGCTTTGGGTACAGCTGAAAAGCTCCAAAATCTATTAGATATTTATGGTAGTGGTATCAACGTTGTTAAGATTAATATTAAAGAATCTCGACCACCATCCGAAGTGAAGGCGGCCTATGATGATGTTATTCGTGCACGTGAAGATCTAGAGCGTTTAGTTAACGAAGCGCAAGCATATTCAAACGGTATTATTCCGGAAGCGCGAGGTGAAGCGCAAAGGTTAAGAGAAGAGGCTGAGGGCTACCGATCTCAGGTTGTCTCTAAATCTCAGGGTGAGGCCAAGCGTTTCACTAAATTACTCGAAGAGTATCAAAAAGCGCCAGAGGTGACTCGTGAGCGCCTATACCTCGATGCTGTTGAAGAAGTAATGACTCAGAGTACGAAAATCCTGATGGATGCAGAGGGTGGCAATAATATGCTTTACCTTCCGTTGGATAAAATTGTTCAGCAGGGTGGCACTAACAGGCAATCGGATTCATCACTTTCTAGCGAACAAATGGTAGATAGAATTGCCAATGATGTTATTGAAAGATTACAAAGAAACAATGATCGAGTTCAATCGGAGAGACGACGATGAAAAATCTATTTAAAGCACTAGGTTTACTGGTCGTTGTTTTAGTTGCGGTCAATAGCACCCTGTATGTGGTGAGTGAATTTGAACGCGGTGTAAAACTTCGTTTCGGTAAACTAATTGAGTCAGATATTCAGCCTGGACTACATATTAAATTGCCCATAGTCGACGATGTAAGAATATTTGATGCACGAATTTTGACACTGGATGCACAGCAAGCAAGCTTCTTTACTATTGAGAAAAAACGCTTGATTGTAGATTCCTATGCAAAATGGCGAATTTCAAATGTAGAGACTTACTACAAGGCCACTGGTGGTGTTGAGTCAGTCGCTCACAACCGCTTAGCCAACCGTGTTAACACTGGTTTGCGTAACCAGTTTGGTACCAGAACCTTGCATGAAGTAGTCTCCGGTGAGCGTGATCTACTAATGAAAAATATCACCGATGATCTTAATCAGTCTGTTTTAGATAGTCTGGGCATTGAAGTCATTGATGTGCGTGTTAAGCGTATTGATTTGCCTCAAGAAGTCAGTGGTCCAGTATTTAGACGTATGACTGCGGAGCGAGAAAAAGAAGCCCGTGAGCTGCGATCTACGGGTAAAGAGAAAGCAGAGAAAATTCGTGCAGCTGCAGATCGTGAGAGAACTATTGAGCTAGCTAATGCCTATCGCGATGCAGAAGAATTGCGCGGTGAAGGTGATGCGGAGGCTGCTGGTATCTATGCGGCTGCTTATCAACAGGATCCAGAATTTTATTCTTTTGTGAGAAGCCTCAATGCCTACAAACAGTCGTTCTCTAATAAGGGCGATATTATGTTGGTTGAGCCTGACAGTGACTTTTTTAAATATTTAAAAAATCAAGATTCAAAATAGGTCTATGCCACTGTGGTAATTTATTGATTTAGTCAAAATAAATGAAATTGTTATAAGAAATTTCTGCCACAGTTGCAGCTTATTTGTTAAAATCCAAAAAAACCGGGGCGACTCGGTTTTTTTATTCGTCCATAGATGCAAAAACAACTATCATATAGTCATGTTCCATGTCTGATATGGGTGGTTTGCAAGTGTCTTTGGGATTAAATATTGTGAGGTCATTGTGTCCAAGATAGACAGTTGGTTATTGCCAGATGGCATCGATGAGGTGCTTCCAGAGCAGGCGCGATTTATTGAAAAATCGCGGCGTGATCTCTTGGATCTCTACAATAGCTGGGGCTATGACCTTGTAATACCACCAATGGTGGAATTTACAGAATCATTATTAAGTGGTTTTGGTTCAGATCTAGATTTAGTGACATTTAGATTAACCGACCAGCTTAGTGGTCGCATGATGGGTATTAGAGCTGATATTACCCCTCAGGCGGCTAGAATTGATGCTCACAGTCTAAATCGTCAGGGTCCTAGCCGACTCTGTTATGCAGGCACTGTTCTTCAAACAAAACCCAGAGCGCCACTTGAGTCGCGCACGCCTATTTCTATTGGTGTTGAGTTGTTTGGTGAAGCGGGAATTGGTGCTGACATTGAAGTCATTGAGCTATTCCTCAAAACCCTCGAAACCGCTGGTGTTGATGATATTCACCTTGATATTGGCCACGTTGATATTTTGCGTGGTCTACTGGTGGGTTCAAAATTATCCAATGCTCAGGAATCAGAGCTATTTGAATTATTGCAGCGCAAAGCAAATGCTGAGTTAGAGGCGTGGATTGCTGAAAATATTGCAGATTCCCAGTTGGCGAGTTGGCTAAAATCGCTTCCCGCTCTTTCGGGTAGCAAAGCTATCTTAGCTGAAGCAAGAAAATGTCTTGCTGGAGCACCAAAGCCAGTTCTAGCTGCCCTTGATCAGCTAGATCAGATTGTGGCTGCGTTATCTAATCAGCCGGTTACAATATATTTAGATCTTGGGGATCTCGCGGGTTACAGATATCACACAGGCATTGTATTTGCTGCTTATAAGCAAGGTTATGGTAAGGCGTTGGGTAATGGTGGGCGCTACGATAATATTGGTGAGGCCTTTGGTCGTGCAAGAACTGCCACTGGCTTTGCATTTGACTTAAAGTCTTTAGTGGCTAATGGGCAGTCAGAGCAACAGACACTTTCTGGTATTTATGTGCCCAGCCCTATCGATCAACTCTGTGGTGAAAAGATTGCACAGTTGCGAGAGCAGGGTGAGCGTGTGGTTCAGGGGTTTGAAGGACAGACACCTGATTTTAAAGAAATTAACTGTGATCGTCAGCTGGTTAAGAAAGGCGATCAGTATCAAATTGAAAAAATATCCTGATCTAAAACGTCAGTAGAATACTTAGAGTAGAAAAATTTATGGGTAAAAATGTCGTCATTCTCGGCTCCCAATGGGGCGACGAGGGCAAGGGAAAAATTGTTGATCTACTGACCGATAAGGCTTCAATGGTCGCTCGATTTCAGGGTGGTCACAATGCTGGCCACACATTGGTTATTGATGGTAAGAAAACAGCCCTGCATCTTATTCCCTCGGGTATTTTGCGCGATCACGTAACCTGCGTTATTGGTAATGGTGTGGTTTTAGCGCCTGACGCATTGTTTAAAGAAATTAAGATGTTGGAAGAACGTGGTGTAGAGGTTCGTGAGCGTCTTAAGGTTTCTGGGTCCTGTCCATTAATTTTACCCTATCATATTGCTTTGGATCAGGCGCGTGAACAGTCACTAGGCAAGTCAAAAATTGGTACCACTGGTCGTGGTATTGGGCCAGCCTATGAGGACAAAGTGGCACGTAGAGGTTTACGTCTAAGTGATATGGTTAATATGGACCGTTTTGCTGAAAAGCTAAAAACTATTCTTGAGTACCATAACTTCGCTTTAACTGAATATTATAAAGTTGACCCTGTAGACTTTGATGAAACTCTAGCGCTGGCAAAAACTTGGGCTGAGGCGTTGCTGCCAATGATGGCAGATGTAACCGATATCCTGCATAGCGCACGTGAGGCAGGAGAAAATATATTATTTGAAGGTGCACAGGGTTCACTATTGGATATCGATCATGGTACCTATCCCTTTGTGACTTCATCAAATACGACTGCGGGTGGAACTGCTACGGGTAGCGGTTTTGGTCCTATGTACCTTGATTATGTATTAGGGATTACCAAAGCTTACACCACGCGTGTGGGATCAGGCCCATTCCCAACCGAACTTCACTGTGAAATAGGTAACTATCTAGGTGAAAAAGGCCATGAGTTTGGAACTACAACCGGCCGTGAGCGTCGCTGTGGATGGTTTGATGCGGTTGCCCTTAGACGCGCAGTACGTATTAACAGTATTACCGGTATCTGCCTGACTAAGTTGGATGTATTGGATGGTTTAGAGGAGGTCAAAATCTGTATTGGTTATGAAGATTCTCAAGGCAATCCTGTGGAAAACCCCAACCATGCAGATGACTTTGTTGGTATTGTTCCAGTCTATGAAACCCTTCCTGGTTGGGATGATGTTACAGTAGGCGTTCAGTCACTGGATAAGTTGCCGGCAAATGCACAGGCTTATATTAGTCGAATTGAAGACTTAATTGGCGCCCCAGTTGATATTGTCTCTACGGGACCAGATCGCGTAGAAACCATTATTCTGCGTCACGCATTTAATTAAGATTATCGCAAAACTGATAATTACAGCGTTGTCGTTATCAGTTTTGTGAGTAGCTAGTTATTTCGCGATTTAGCCCTAGCGTAAATAGATGATCAGCGCGCTGGGGCATTTCTTGTAAGCTATTTACAGTGACCCGTTCAAAATAACTTATAAAGCGCCTAATCTGTTGCTCATCCATTATGCCTGAGTGAGTATTTATACCTTCTTGAGCGAGTCGCTTAACTAACTTCTGTTCCTGCTCAAGTCGCCAGTTGAATACGGTGTTAAATGAAGGTGCCTGCAGCATAATCAACTCATCTACCAAATTAAACAGAGCTGGATACTCATCTATTAGCGTCTGATTCACATAGTTTCGCCAAATACCATGGGTATCTTCTTCTTTTTCGAGGGAGTTAATGGCAGTTGAAAGGGCAGATGGTTGCTGTGGAAGAGCGCCCAAACACCAGCCCTCTAAAACAATAAGTGCAACAGGTTCCTCAATACTTTGCAGTTGATCCTGAGGGTAACGATCATCAATACTCTTATCAAAGCGTGTAATCAGAGATTTCTGGCCAGCTAATAACTGTTTCACGCAGTTTATTGCTAGCTCAACATCATGGGTTCCCGGCACGCCTCGTGTTGCCAATAAGGGATGAATTTGATTGGCGAGTTTATTTCTTTCAGCTTTGGTTAGGTAAAAGTCATCTAGCGATAGAGCCACAGTTTTTAGGTTTAACTGTTCAGCCACAGCTGTACATAAATAGTCGGCAAGAGTCGATTTGCCAGAGCCCTGACAGCCATTAATACCGATCACTTTAGGTGTTTTGCTGTGATTATAATCGGCAACAAGATGGTCGACTATGGGGGAGAACCATTGTTTTGCCGCATCCAAATAGGTAGCAGGTAATTGGTTGCGCTCAAGGAAAGCCTGTTCCATTGCTGATATATTCATAGATGATCATTCCATGGCTAGAATAAAAACTGTGTTAATCGTATTGAAGTTACCGCTAGGACGTCTGAAAGACCCATTAATACTATCATAGACTTAAAATACAAAACTAGCATAGTTGTGTGAAAAAACAGGTAAACTACAAGCAAGCTAAGACAAAGCTAAACGTTAATAAAATTTAAATATTCAGTTTGTATTGTGGCTGTTGGTAGAATACATATTCGTAAATAGGAAAACCTATATGAAAAGACTTATTTTTATTGCGTTAATTGCAATCATTGGCTGCGATAACGCTGAATATGAGTTTTCGCCACAAACGACAAATGATATCCAGCTAACGGATAAAACAAACCCTTGGTTTCAATCGTCAATAAAACAGCTTGAGCAAAAAAGACTAGCGGCTGAAAAAATACAGAACCAATTGGGTGCCGCAAAAAATATTATATTATTTGTTGGCGATGGTATGAGCCTCACCACGGTAACTGCCTCGCGAATATTTGATGGTCAGAGAAAAGGCCTTTTAGGTGAGGAAAATAACCTAAGTTTTGATAAGTTTCCCTTTTCAGGTTTAGCTAAAACCTATGCAGTTGATACTCAAGTGCCAGACTCAGCAAGTACCATGACGGCAATGGTTACTGGTGTAAAAACCGATCGAGGAATTATTAGTATTTCTGAAGATGTGGTCCGAGGTGAATGTGGAACTCAGGCGGGTAATGAGCTTATTTCTGCGTTAGATTTGGCAGAACTTGCAGGCTTATCCACTGGCATAGTGACAACAACCAGAATTACTCATGCAACACCAGCAGCCACCTATGCCAAGTCAGCTGATCGTGATTGGGAGGATCCCTCAGAAATGCCACAGTCTGCCATTGATGGTGGCTGTCAGGATATTGCAGCTCAATTAGTTGCATATCAATCTAATCTCAATCAGCGATATCCGGGCGCTAAATCAGATGGTATTGAGGTGATGATGGGCGGTGGTTTGCGTCATTTCTTGCCTGAAAACCAAGCAGATACAGAAAAAGATAGTATTGGTAAGCGACCTGATGGTCGTAATCTAGTGGATGAATGGAAACAAATTAACCCAAAGGGTATCTATCTCGATAATCGAACTGACTTTGATGCCGCAAATTTTGAACAGGCAGCACAGGTTTTGGGTTTATTTAGCGCCTCTCATATGCGATTTGAAGCCAATCGACAGCACAATGGTTATCAGCAACCCTCATTAAGTGAAATGACTGCAAATGCGATTAAGGTTTTACAAAAAAATCCAAAAGGTTTTTTTCTAATGGTAGAAGCGGGACGAATTGATCATGCGCACCATACGAGTAATGCCTATAACGCCTTGTCAGATACGGTTGAGTTTTCCAATGCCGTTGATGTGGCTATACAGGCAACGAATGCCGAGGATACCTTGGTTATAGTTACTGCCGATCATGGACATGTTTTTACTATGGCAGGGTATCCCAAACGAGGTAATCCTATTTTGGGCAAGGTGGTTTCATTAGGGGAAACAAAGCCGCAATTAGCGTTGGATAACTTGCCCTACACCACATTGGGGTATGCCAATGGCCGAGGACATCGTCATTTAGGGTTGGAAACCGATGCTGATCAATGCTACCACCAGCCAGTATTTGCTGGGAGAGCTAATCTAACGGGAATGGATACTACTCAGCCAGGTTTTTTTCAGGAGTCCTTGGTGCCATTGGCGTCCGAAACACATTCAGGTGAGGATGTTGCTATCTATGCATCGGGACCAGGAGCCCACCTAATCTCAGG
>JAYQEC010000021.1:0-19787 GCA_038138645.1 Porticoccaceae bacterium
TTTTTAAGAAAATAACGACTTAAGCGCATCCAAGGATTCTTCCCCTGCGGCTTGATTTTGCTCGGCGCTAGCTTCACTGCAGCCACCCATTCTTACAAGGTCATCCTGAGGTAATTCATCGATAAAACGACTCGGCGTAGTCGCACTGGTCTCGCCAAACTGAGTTCTTTGTGCAGCACTGGTCATGGTTAGGGTACGCTGGGCGCGGGTAATACCCACATAGGCGAGCCGGCGTTCTTCTTCTATTTGGTCGCCTTCAATACTATTGCGATGAGGCAGGACATCTTCTTCCATACCGATAAGAAAAACATGCAGGAATTCAAGACCCTTAGCCGCGTGGAGTGTTAATAATTGAACCTTATCGTCGGCTGACTCCTCTTGCTCACGGTCTAAAATATCGCGAAGTATAATCTTCGATATTGCCGCTTCTATGGGGTTTTTGTCCGCTTCAATTGAATCACTGTCGTTATCTTTGAGAGCATATTCAATCTGACTGATAAGTAGGTTAATATTTTCCCAGCGTTTATTAGCCGCTGCATCACTACTAGCATTTTGTCGCAACCAGTCTTGGTAGTCGATATCTTCAAGCATTTCACGAATAGCAGGAACAGGCTTATCACTATAGACATTTCGCTGTACCGATTGCAGCCATTGCTTAAAGCGTTGCAGGCGTTGCAAATTGGCGCTGGGAACGGTTGCACTTAGACCAACTTCGTCAATGGCATCTAATAGTGAAACCTGTCTTTGATTGGCATATTCGCCAAGCCTTTCTAAGGTAGTTGGCCCTATCTGACGGCGAGGCGTGTTAATAATTCGCAGTAGGGCATTATCATCATCGGGATTAATAATTAGCCGCAGATAGGCCATAACATCCTTGATTTCGGTTTTGGCGTAAAAGGATTGCCCACCGGTAATATCGTATGGGATATTCTGGGTCTGCAACTTCAGTTCCATAAGCTTTGATTGATAGTTACCACGATACAAGATAGCAAAATCTCTGTATTTACAGCGTCGCTTAAGGCGCATATCAATAATTTCGTTAACTACCCGCTCGGCTTCGCGCTCTTCATTGTCGCTAATAATAAATCGCAATGGATCCCCAGGGCCTAATTCACTCCACAGTGCTTTTTGGATTAGGTGAGGGTTGTTATCAATAAGCTGGTTTGCCGCGGCCAAAATACGTCCAGTTGAACGATAATTTTGTTCTAGCTTGATCACCTTAAGCGCAGGGAAGTCTTGCTGTAGCTGCATTAGGTTTTCTGGTCTAGCGCCACGCCAAGCATAAATAGATTGATCATCATCACCGACTACAGTGAGTGCTTGCTTTTCTTTGACTAGGATACGCACCAGTTCATATTGAGCGAGGTTAGTATCTTGATACTCATCTACCAACATATAACGAATACGCTGCTGCCATTTAGCCAGTACTTCAGGTTGTTCGCGAAATAGGCATACGGGGATCATAATGAGGTCATCAAAATCCACTGCATTATAGGCACGAAGTGCGCGTTGATAGCGCTCATAAAGCATAGCAATACTCTGTTCACCGGTGCTGTTGGCAGCACTAACTGCTTGCCCGGGTTCGAGTAGAGAATTTTTCCAGTCAGAGATGGTATGTTGAATATTATCAATCAGTTTTTCATCGAGATCGGTATGTCGAACAAGTAATTCTTTGAGAAGGTTGCGGCAGTCTTCCTGATCCATAATCGAAAACCCAGGCTTAAAACCCAGTGTTTTGATCTCGTAGCGAATTATACTAAGACCCAAATTATGAAAAGTGGACACGGATAGCCCTTTTGATTCAGAGCCAGATAATAATTTACCCACCCGATCTTTCATTTCTCGTGCGGCTTTATTGGTAAAGGTCACTGCATAGATATTGCGACTGGGGATGCCGCATTGCTCGACTAGATAGGCAATTTTTCCAGTAATTACACTGGTCTTGCCACTGCCTGCACCCGCAAGTACTAGTAGTGGGCCATCAATATACTTTAACGCTGCCTGTTGCTGCGGATTAAGGTTGTGCGCCATTAACTAGGCCATCTCAGCAATGGCAGTCTGTTTGGCGGTTAGCTGTTCAAGTGCACCTTGCATATCAGATAGTTTGCCACGTTCTTTGGCTACAACTTCTTCAGGTGCGTTAGCTACAAATTTCTCATTACTCAACTTCCCAGATAGCTTTTGCACGTCACTGGACAGTTTTTCAATTTCTTTGGAAAGGCGCTTAAGCTCGGCATCCACATCAATTAATCCAGCCATTGGTACAAGGATTTCCAAGTCACCAGCTAATGCAGTCGCGCTGAGTGGGGCATCCTCAGGGTTATCTAACCAAGTAATTGATTCAAGTTTGGCCAGTTTGCATAGATACTGTCGATTTTCTTCTAGTCGACGTTGATCATCGCTATCGCCACGCGCAAAATAAATTTCGAGAGAGGTAGCCGGGGAGATATTCATCTCTCCGCGAACATTACGCACCCCAACAATGACCTGTTTTACCCATTCAATATCATTAATCGCCTGTTGATCAACCAATGACTGATCGGCAACAGGGAAGGGCTGAAGCATAATGCTATCGCCACCCGTCTTAAGCTCGATACCGGCTAGTGGCGCAATGCTATGCCAAATTTCTTCAGTGATAAATGGCATAATAGGGTGGCTGAGCCGCAGGATGGTTTCTAATACTCTAACCAAAGTTCTACGTGTGCCCAATTGAAGCTCTGGATCGGCATTTTCATCCCAGAGTACAGGCTTTGAAAGTTCTAGATACCAGTCACAGTACTCATTCCATACAAAGTCATACAGAGCTTGGGCTGCCAAATCAAAGCGATAATTTTCAATTGCCTCAGTTATCTCGGTTTCTGCCTGTTGCAGACTAGAAATAATCCAGCGATCCGCAAGGCTCAATTTATAGGCCTCGCCATTCTGTCCACAGCTATGCTCTTCGCCGTTCATTAGCACATAGCGCGCTGCGTTCCAGATTTTGTTACAGAAATTTCGGTAGCCTTCAAGTCGTTTCATATCCCAGTTAATGTCTCTACCCGTAGAGGCTAGGGCACACAGGGTAAAGCGCAGGGCATCGGTTCCATGAGGTTCAATACCGTCCTTAAACTGTTTGCGGGTACGCTTGGCAATCTTTTCTGCCTGCTGAGGCTGCATCATATTTCCTGTGCGTTTCTCAACCAGATCATCGATAGAAATGCCATCAATCATATCCAGAGGATCAAGCACATTACCTTTGGATTTAGACATTTTTTGACCCTGCTCATCACGGATCAAGCCGGTCACATACACCGTATGGAAAGGTACTTGAGGCTTACCCTTATCATCTTTGATTAGATGCATAGACATCATAATCATGCGTGCTACCCAGAAGAAAATAATATCAAAGCCGGTGACAAGTACATCGGTAGGATGAAACTTTTTAAGGCGCTCAGTCTGTTCAGGCCAGCCCTGTGTGCCAAAGGTCCATAGGGCCGAAGAGAACCAGGTATCTAAAACATCAGGGTCCTGAGTAAGCACCGTATCCCCGAGCTGGTGCTTTTCTCTGACGGCTTCTTCACTGTTGCCGACATAGGCATTGCCAGCTTCATCATACCAAGCAGGGATTCGATGACCCCACCACAATTGACGAGAGATACACCAGTCTTGGATATTGCGCATCCAAGAGAAATACATATTTTCATACTGTTGCGGAACAAATTTTATTTGCCCATCTTCCACTGCTGAAATAGCAGGACCCGCTAGTTTTTTTGCATCCACATACCATTGATTGGTTAGCATAGGCTCAATAACCACACCGCCACGGTCACCATAGGGAACGGTCATATCATTTTCTTCAATCGACTCTAACAGACCTAGAGCTTCCATATCTGCCACAATCTCACGGCGCGCTGCAAAACGTTCCATGCCCTGATATTTTTCAGGCAGGCTATCATCCATATCAGTATTTTGACTGCCATCAGAATTACAGCATTCGGCAGAGTTACGAATATCGGCTTCAAATGTTAGGATATTAATCATTGGTAAGCTGTGGCGCTGACCAACTTCATAGTCATTAAAGTCATGGGCGGGGGTGATTTTTACACAACCTGTGCCTTTTTCCATATCGGCATGCTCGTCACCAACAATGGGAATTAATCTTCCGGTCAGTGGTAACTCAACATATTTGCCAATCAAATTTTGATAGCGAGGGTCTTCAGGATTAACTGCTACACCAGTATCGCCGAGCATAGTCTCGGGTCGCGTGGTTGCAACAATAATATAATCTTTGCCATCAGCAGTCTTGATGCCCTCAGCCAGAGGGTAGCGGAGATGCCACATCTTACCCTTGGTTTCGCGGTTCTCCACTTCAAGATCTGAAATGGCAGTATTCAGCTTGGGGTCCCAGTTGACTAGGCGTTTACCGCGGTAAATTAATCCCTCGTTATATAGGCGGATAAATACTTCTTGAACCGCACCATAAAAACCCTCATCCATGGTGAAACGTTCTGTTTCCCAATCTACAGAGTTGCCCAGGCGGCGCATCTGCTGAGTGATAGTCCCGCCAGACTGCTCTTTCCACTCCCAGATTTTTTCAATAAACTTTTCTCGCCCCAGCGCGTTTTTATCCGGCTGATTTTCAGCAGCTAATTTACGCTCAACTACCATTTGAGTGGCAATACCTGCGTGATCGGTGCCTACTTGCCATAAGGTATTTTTACCCTGCATACGATGGTAGCGGGTAAGGGCATCCATAATGCTGTGTTGCAAGGCATGGCCAATATGCAGACTACCCGTTACATTGGGTGGAGGAATAACAATACTGTAGGGCTCACCTTCGCCGCTAGGCGCAAAATAACCACTGGCTTCCCAAGTCTTATACCATTTGTCTTCGATTTCTTGGGGGGCGAATGTTTTTTCCATTGCTTGTCTCAGTAAAAGTATTTTTTATGGTGGTTATTTTAAGATCGGCAATTATAAGTGTTGCAGATACTTGGGGCTAGTCCATCAGCTTTATTATTGTTAATTTGTAACCAATAAATCCCTAAGAAAAACTATTGGTTAGATCGTGAAAATCCAAGGCATAACCGCGTTCTTTATAAAATTTAAAGTTTTCACGTTTAGCCTGCTCATCGTTTGATTCCGGTTGCACCAGTTCTATAACCCTCTCAAAGCGGCTAAACCATGCGGGAATTTCGGCTTGCAGATTAATTAAAATCTGATGATGTTCACCAGGTTCCGCCACTGAGCTAATCGCTACTGGTTGCTGATCAATACCCATACCATGAGGAACAAATGTCTCTGCTTCAAATTCCCATAGTAACTGATCAAGTTGTTCCGCAGTTTGATCATCATCGACTAAGCACAATACCTGCTGCTGAGTAGCAAAGGCTTTTTTGATCAGCTGGCAAACAAATTTTAGAGTAGGTGCTGTATTGGCTAATTTATAGAAGGTTACCTTAGTCACTGCTGACTTCGCTTTTTTGACGTAAGTATTCCATCAGTAGAGGTACGGGTCTCCCAGTTGCGCCTTTGTTAGCGCCTGAAATCCATGCGGTACCAGCCACATCGAGATGTGCCCATTTATAGTCTTTGGCATAGCGAGCTAAAAAGCAGCCTGCGGTAATAGTGCCGGCCTGTGGCCCGCCTATATTTGCCATATCCGCAAAGTTACTTTTAAGTAAATCGTCATATTCTTCCCATAGTGGCAGTTGCCAGACGGGATCAGCACTTTGCGTGCCGCTCTCAATAAGATCATTGGCGAGCTGTTGGTCATTGGAGAGAATGCCAGATGCTACTTTGCCTAGGGCGCTAATCACTGCGCCAGTTAATGTGGCGATATCAATTACAGTATCGGGATTAAATTTTGCGGCATAGGTGAGAGAGTCACACAGGATTAATCGGCCCTCGGCATCAGTATTAAGAATTTCAATGGTCTGTCCAGACATGCTAGTGACAACATCCCCGGGTTTGGTGGCGCGACCATTGGGCATATTTTCAGTAGCTGGAATAATCCCCACCACATTAATCGGAAGCTCAAGCTCAATCAGTGCGGTCATAACACCTAGTACAGAGGCACCGCCGCACATATCATATTTCATCTCATCCATACCACGACCGGGTTTGAGGCTAATACCGCCAGAATCAAAGGTAACCGCTTTGCCGACAAGCACAACGGGTTTGGTTTTGGCATCAGCACCCTGATAATTAATGACTATTAATTTAGGGGGCTCGTCTGACCCCTCTGCAACCGATAGAAGTGAGTTCATATTCAATTTTTGCATATCGGCACGATCTAAAATTTCCGTTGAAATACTCGCTTTATTCAGTTTAGCCTTGCCTAGGCTGATAGCCTGATCGGCAAGGTGGCTCGGTGTGCAGATATTGGCTGGAAGATTGCCCAGTTGTCGCGCTATATTCATACCATCACCTACGGCTGCGCCATAGGACATCGCATTCTCAATCGCACTGGTTTCACTTTGTAAGTCAGACCAAAAAACCAGTGACTCAAGATTGGGTTTTTCTTTTTCAGCCTGTTTCTTGTAGTTATAGACTGAGGTATTTATTGACTGAGCGACAATTGAAGCCTCTGCTTGAATGTCTTCCGCCAAATTTCCGCCAATCCATAAAGCTGATTTAGATTTTGTTTTATTTAAAGCAGAGCAGGCGGCAGAAATTGCTTTTTTGACCTGTCTTTGATTAGAAAGTCCGTCAGTGCCTAATAGAATAATCCGTTGAATGGTTAATCCAGAAAAGTTTAATACTAATACCTGGCCAGATTTACCAGTAAATTCGCCAGACGCTATTGCAGTTGAGATAGCATTATTTGACCATTGGTCGACAGTATTTGCGCTATTTTCAAGCGTTGAACCAGTGGGTAGAATAAGAGAATCAGCTTTTAAACCTGACAGCTCGGCGCAAGATGCAGTAAACTTCATAAAAAATCCATTAAATAACTAAGTTGAGACAAAAAATGTTAATAGAACCATACCATTTAGTCCAACAGCACCCAAGAGCTTAAGTTAAATCAAGTGATTATTTTTCGATATTTAGGTCGTGAGCTTTTATCTGTCACCTTCGCGGTATGCGTTATCTTATTGATGGTGCTGGTTAGTGGACGTTTTGTTAAATACTTGGCTAATGCCTTATCGGGAGAAATGGATCCAGAAGTTATTTTTGCGGTTATTGGCTATCGTATTCCTGGCTTTCTAGAGCTTACACTTCCTCTTGCATTCTTTCTCGCAGTATTACTGACCTTTGGTCGCCTGTATGTTGAAAATGAAATGAGCGTGCTTAAGGCTTGCGGCATATCAGAGCGCAAGTTGCTAGCATACACCATGTCTATTGCGGCTTTTTTGGCGTTGATTGTCGGCTATTTAAGTCTCTACATAACGCCCTTGGGCGTCGATAAGGCAGAAACTATTTTCACTGTTCAGGAGCAAAAAAGTGAACTCGATCGTGTATCGGCTAAAAAGTTCTATTCGCTGCGTGGCGATAAGGGCGTTACTTGGGTAAATTCTGTCTCTGAAGATCGCCAATTGCAGGGTGTATTTATGTCAGCTACTCAGGCTGCAACAGATTCCTCTGAGGGCAGTTTGATTGTGGTTATTGCAGACCGCGGAACTCAGAATACAGCGGGAGATTCCGGTGAGCGTTACCTTATTTTAGAACAGGGCTATAGGGTAGAAGGTATTCCGGGTAACTTTGATTATCAAATGACTTATTTTGATGAGTATGGCACTAAACTAGCTCCGCCAGAAGAGTTATCGGAAGATACGGTTACCGATGCTATGCCTACCCAAATGCTGATGGAGTCTTCTGATGTCGAGCATAAGATTGCTCTTCAGTGGCGGTTTTCTATTCCAATTATGATGCTTGTGGTAACGCTGATGGCTGTCCCACTGAGTCGAATTGACCCAAGATCAGGACGTTTTGGGCGTATTCTGCCTGCGGTAATACTGTATTTCGCCTACTTGGTTTCGCTAAACGCACTTCGCGGCGCTATCGAGGAGGGCTCTGTTCCTCTATCGGTAAGTCTATTGCCCATTCATCTTGTCTTTGCCAGCTTAGCTTTGGTGCTTTTGTTTTCGAAGCAAATATCAGCTTTTATAAGCGGGCTTTTTAAGTCATCGAATCAGAGCGTGCAATCATGAGTAAGCGCTTATCTCGCTATATAGGGATCAATGTTTTTACAGCGATTATGGTATCGCTAATTGCCATTATTGGTTTGGATTTGGTGGCAGGTATTGTCGACCAAATGGGGGATATAAAGCGCAATTATAGATTTGCCGATGTGCTTATCTATGTGGTTACAAAGTTACCATCAACTATTTACGAATATATTCCGCTTGCTTCATTAATCGGTTGCCTAGTTGGTTTAGGAATGTTGGCAACCAATAGTGAAGTGGTTGTTATGCGTGCTTCTGGCATATCGCTGATTAGGATTGTTCTCATGGTCTTTAAGCCAGTCCTTGTTTTTGTGCTTATCGCCGCCCTAATAGGAGAATACTTTTCACCCTATCTCGATCAGTTAGCCGATAGTCGACGAGATTATTTGCGCAAAGGTGAATCGGCTTTGGACTCCACTTCAGGGTTTTGGGCTCGTGAGGGCTCGGAGTTTATTCACTTTAATGCGGTTTTTCCTGGTGGCGTTCTGTTTGGTGTGACCAGATATAAGTTAGATGACGAACGCAAGCTAGAAGAGGCTAGCTTTTCATCAAGAGCTACCTTCAATAAGGCTGAGGGTTTTTGGGTTGAAGAAAATGTATCCAGTACGCTGTTTGTCGAGGAGCAGACTTACACCAGAAAATGGGTCACCAGAAAGTGGCAGACCGAGCTAACCCCTGAGGTGCTAACCTTAAATATACTCCCGGCTGATGCGCTATCAGCTGGAGCGCTAAGTAATCATATTGATTATTTAGATGAGCGCAAAGCGGATGCGGCTAAATATAGATTGGCTTTCTGGGAAAAGGTATTTCAGCCATTATCAATTTTGGGCTTGGTACTGGTAGGAATTGCCTTTGTATTTGGTCCGCTAAGGCAGGCAACCGTAGGCTTTAGGGTATTCGTTGGCGTGTTATTTGGAATTAGCTTTAAGTTGATTTCAGATATTTTAGGGCCACTCAGTATCGTATTCGAAATGCCACCGATGCTAGCAATTCTAGCGCCGATTGTGGTCTGTTTTGCCATTGGTTTGGTGTTGCTTCGCAAAGCAGGTTAGCTAGCCTATTTTACGCTAAATTATTTTTGCTTCTCTAAGACCACTACCTGAGTATCGCTAAGGTCATCATGAAGACAGGTTTTTCGGGATGGAATTAAGCAGATTAAATAACCTATGCCTAATAGCCCCAATGAAAAACAGGCAAAAATGCTACGTTTGATACATTGCTTTGGGGATGCGCGGGTGCCATCATTATTTTGTAACTTTAGCCTCCAAGCTTTCATACCCAGTGTTTGGCCCTGTTTACGCCAACAAATAAAATAATAACCCATTAAGCTAATAAGCCAACCTATAAAACTTAGCCATTGAATTACAACGTTGGGTTGAATATTTTCTAAATCCTCAGTTCCAAATAGGATAACCTTAAATATAAGTAGCAGCACTCCATAGCCAAAGGTGATCGCAAAAAGTAAAAAGGCATCATAGATTAATGCTGCTAGGCGCCTGAATAAGCCGGCATTTGGAAGAAGGCTAGTTTGAACTTGAGTGCTAATGATATTGCTCCAAAATTAAAACGGTGGGTTTATAGCGGAATTCTGCACAAAGCCAGTACAATGTGCAATTCACCTATATAATATACAGCTTAATGTACCTTAGGAGATAAAACTTGGATTGGATTTTTGGTATCCATACAGTGCAGTCAATACTTAAAACATCACCCCAGCGCGTAAAAGAGCTCAGAGTAGTCAGGTCTCGCCAAGATGCAAGGTTGCAGAAGGTGCTTAATCTTGCTGATCAGCATGGTGTTGCTCTCCAGTGGGTAACTGCTCAGCAATTAGATACATTGGTTGAGGGTCGCCATCAGGGGGTGGCTGCATTGTGCAAGGAGGGTCAAACCTTTGATGAAAGTTTTTTGGCAACACTGGTAGAAGAGCACGGCCAAGAGGCTTTTTTTCTTATGCTTGATGGCGTGACTGATCCGCATAACTTAGGTGCCTGTTTGCGCTCAGCAGAAGGCGCTGGTGTAAAAGCAGTGATCGTGCCTAAGGATAACTCTGTGGGTCTAACACCTGTGGTGTCAAAGGTTGCGTCTGGAGCGGCAGAATCCATACCCCTCATTGTGGTGACTAATCTGGCGCGAACTCTAAAAGATCTTCAGGCAAAGGGAGTATGGTCGGTTGGTACCACAGGAGATGCAGAGCAAACTATTTACCAAATTGATCTTAAGGGGCCGCTAGTTATTGTGATGGGTTCTGAGGGGACGGGTATGCGCCCATTGGTTGCCAGTCAATGTGATTTTTTGGCCAAGCTTCCTATGGCGGGCAAGGTAAGTAGTTTAAATGTTTCAGTTGCAGCTGGTGTCTGTCTTTTTGAAGCGGTAAGGCAGAGAAGTTAGCTGTAAAAATAGATTGCTTAGTCCAAGAATAATAGTTAAAAAAACAGTAAAAACTTTGCTAGTATTGGCAAATAACACTAAGAACTATAGCCATGGAAAAATTTACCTATTCGGTGCCCAATTTACTAAGCTTGCTAAGGCTTATTCTGGTGCCGTTACTAGCTATATTTGCCAGTCTTGGTGAAGTTGCTGTATTTCTATCTATATTGGCAGTATCGCTTATCAGTGACATGCTTGATGGTTACTTTGCTCGAAGGCTACACCAAACAACCGAGTTGGGTGCAAGGCTTGATAGCTGGGCCGATATGCTGACCTATGCGGTGATGATTCTGGGCCTGTATTTTATATGGCCACAGCTATTTTTTGAGCAGATTATATATATTTGTCTCGCTGCCCTAAGTTATGTTTTGCCTGTATTGCTTTCGCTATATCGTTTTGCGGTATTTCCAAGCTACCACACATGGGGAGCAAAGCTTACGGCTGTTTTAATAGCGCCTGCTTATTATTTGTTAGTTCTCTATGAATATCAGACTTTTTTCCAGCTAGTTATTCTGTTCCATCTTTTGGTAGCCGTCGAGGAAATGGCAATTACCTTGATTTTGAAACGCCCTAAAACCAATATTCACTCAATTTTTCAGCTGCGTGATAGGGCGGTTAAAAAATAACTTTCTGTTAGCAGCGCTTTGTGTTGCAACCTAGACGCCAAATCACTATAATCGCGCGGCTAAATAGGGTCTGAGGGCTTATTTCTCAGGCACTCCTTGTCTCACTGCACTACCCAGATGGTATTAGCGGGAGACTTTTTAATCCATGAGGAGACACAATGCGTCACTACGAAATAGTGTTTCTGGTCCATCCAGACCAGAGCGAACAGGTTGCCGGTATGGTAGAGCGTTATACCGCTGCAATCGAAGCAGGTAAAGGATCTGTACACCGTCTTGAAGACTGGGGTCGTCGTCAACTTGCTTATCCAATCAATAAAATTCATAAAGCACATTACATTCTGATGAATGTTGAATGTAATCAAGAAATTCTTGATGAGCTTAATTCTTCTTTCCGCTATAACGATGCTGTTTTACGTAGCATGGTTATCCGTCGTGATGAGGCGATCACTGAAGATTCGCCAATCATGAAGCAAGAAAATGCTGAAAAAGCCGATAAAGAAGCTCGTGAGCGTCAAAAAGCAGCCAAGGCTAAAGAGTCTGCAGAAAAAGCGGCAGCCGAAGAGGCTAGCGAAGCAGTAGAAGCGCCTGCTGCTGAAGCTGAAGAGGCAACAGTAGCTGAAGAAGCACCTGCAGTGGAAGGAGAAGAATAATGGCTAGATTTGTTCGAAGAAGAAAGTTTTGTCGATTCAGTGCCGAAGGTGCAACTGAAATCGATTACAAAGATTTAGATACATTAAAAGGCTACGTGTCTGAGACCGGTAAAATTGTTCCTAGTCGTATCACGGGAACCAAGGCACGTTACCAACGTGAATTATCAGAAGCTATCAAGCGTGCGCGTTATATCGCTTTGTTACCTTACACTGATAGCCACAAGTAATACTGGAAAAAATATTGAAAGCCCTAGCTGAGTTTATACTGCGCGGGCGTGTGCAAGCCCTTTTGGTTGCATTAGTGGGAAGTTTTTTCCCATTAGTAAGTTCAGCAACTGTTGCATTGGTTACACTGTGTAAAGGGTCTAAAGAGGGATTTTTATTATTCCTCTGGGCATCATTACCCCTGATTGTTCTGCAACAGGTAGGTGATGAGAATATGCTGCTAACAGCTGTATCTGTTGCTTCATTGGGTATTATGGTTGTGGCGGCATCGTTACACAGCTTGTATGCCTTGTGGCAGTGGACATTAATAGCCATAGTTGTAGTTGCGATTATTTGTGCTGCAACATTTGGCGTACTAATGTCATCTGATGTAACGGCATTAATAGCAGTTGCTCAAGAAATGTTTCAAGCTGTGCAGGCACAGCAGACTGATACTACATTGGCAAGTGTGATAACAGAGCCCCTGTTGCTTGGCTTGGTAGCCATGATTTTGGCAGTGGGTTGTGTTATGAGCTTATTGATCGCTAGATGGTGGCAATCAGCGGTTTACAACCCAGGTGGATTCCAGAAGGAGTTCCATGGTTTTACTATCAATGCAAAGGTAGCAATTGTATTGCTAGCAGTTTTTTTGATAGGAAGACTATTGCCAGAGGGTTATCAGCTGTGGGCTGATTTAGCTGCGCTGCCATTCTTGATAGCTGGGATAGCCATGTTTCACAGCACAATTAAGCTGTATGGTCTTGGCAGTCAGTGGGTAGCATTCTTGTACGTGGGATTGATATTTATGGGTAAGCCAGTCACGCTAGTATTAGTAGGATTGGGCTTAGCAGATAGTTTAATTGATTTACGCTCAAGATTAGATGGGTTTAAAAACCCCAAAACTTGAGTTTTTATATAAATAAAGAGGTTTATAAGATGGAAGTTATTCTGTTGGAGAAAATTGGTAAGTTGGGAAATATTGGTGATGTTGCCAATGTAAAATCAGGCTATGGCCGCAACTACCTTATACCTCAGGGTAAGGCAATTTTTGCTACCAAAGCTAATCTTGAAGAGTTTGAGACTAGACGAGCAGAATTAGAAGCTGCAGCTGCAACAAAAATGGAAAAGGCTCAGTTACGCGCTGATAAGCTTGCTGAAATTGCTTCAATTACTATTGTTGCCAACGCAAGTGATGAGGGCAAACTGTTTGGTTCAGTAGGAACTCGTGAGATTGAAGAAGCGGTCAATAATGCAGGTGGTGAGATTTCTAAGAGCGAAATCAACATGCCTGAAGGCGCAATTCAAAATGTTGGTGAGTTTTCTGTTGAAGTTCAGCTTCATACCGATGTAACTCAGGCAATTACTATTGTTGTAGAAGCTGAATAATTTAATTCAGCAACTCGAAACAAGCATTTAAAACGGCATTGGCTCCTGTAAGAGTCAGTGCCGTTTTTGTTTTTTTAAAATAATTTTATTATCAGTGTTTTTTTTAGCGCAAGTCGCTTTATAATCATCGGTCGATAAATTAAAAATTATTTCTTATGAACGAAGCATTATTTGCAGAACCGACGATAAGTCAGCCACTCCCTCATTCTCTTGAGGCAGAGCAAGCTGTGCTTGGTGGTTTAATGCTAAAGAATGATGCCTTCGACTCAGTGGCTGAAGTGCTTGCTGAAAACGATTTTTTCAGTCCTGATCATCGCTCTATCTTTAATGCCATGTTAGGTTTGGCAGCTGAGGGTCAACCCTTTGATCCGATTACACTAACAGAGCATTTGCAGAACTCCAACGAGTTATCCGCTGTCGGTGGTGCAGAGTATCTCGTTGATCTTGCACAAAATACACCGAGCTCAGCCAATGTAAAAGCCTATACCCAAATTGTTTTGGAGCGATCAATTGTTCGTCAGTTGATAACCGCTTCAAGTGAAATTGTTCGCAAGGGTTACAACCCCCTAGGTTGGGATAGTGGCAAGTTACTGGCTGAGGCCGAAACCCGCCTTCAAGAAATTATTGAAAATCGACCCAAGCAGGGTGGATTTAAAGATGTTAATAATCTGATTAAAGATGCGGTTAACCGTCTGGATGAATTATTTAAAAATGATGCAGATATCACGGGTCTTAGCACGGGTTTTGCAGATTTAGATAATATGACATCAGGTTGGCAAAAGTCCGATCTTATTATTGTTGCAGGTCGCCCCTCAATGGGTAAAACCTCATTTGCGATGAATATGGTTGAGCATGCGACCTTGCATCAGGATCGTCCCGTGCTTGTGTTCTCATTAGAAATGCCAGCCAGTCAGCTTATCACTAGAATGCTTTCGTCAATGGGCAAGATCGATCAAACCAGAATGCGCACGGGTAATCTACAAGAAGACGATTGGCCAAGACTCAGTAGTGCAGCTCAGCGACTTAAAGATCGCCCTTTATTTATTGATGATTCTGCCGGTATCACGCCGTTTGAGATGCGCAGTAGAATTAAACAGTTTACCCGTGAGCGTGTGGAGCAGTTGCGACAACAATGGCACAAAGAGCATGGTGCAGATTCTCAGCCAGATAATGATGAGCTCTACAAGCAGGCTCAGCCGGGGCTTATTATGGTGGATTATCTTCAGCTGATGAGCGGCAGCAATGCCTCAGAGGGTAGGGTGCAGGAAATTTCGCAGATTTCTCGAGAATTAAAAGGTCTTGCTAGAGAATATGAATGCCCAATGATTGCATTATCCCAGTTGAGTCGTAATGTTGAGCAGCGACCCAATAAGCGTCCAGTTAACGCAGATCTGCGTGAGTCGGGTGCGATTGAGCAAGACGCTGATGTTATTGCCTTTATCTATCGCGATGAGGTGTATAACGAAGATAGCCCTGATAAAGGAACGGCTGAGATTATTCTAGGCAAGCAGCGTAATGGACCTATTGGCACCTGTCGCCTTATGTTTATGGGTAAATATACTCGCTTTGAAAACCTTGCAGTTGATAATTTCGCTGAGTACTAAGCACAGCGCATTAAAGGGGTCACAATGCAGGTATTTCACACAATTAGTGGACTTAGAGATAGTCTTTCTGGCCATAGAAGCCATGGCCAAACCATTGGTTTTGTTCCTACTATGGGCAACCTTCATGATGGCCATCTAGCCCTAATCAAACAGGCTAGAAAGAGCAACGATATTGTAGTCTGCTCTATTTTTGTTAACGCCCTTCAATTTGGTTTAAATGAAGACTGGGACAAGTACCCCAGAACCTATGAATCAGATTGTGAAAAATTACGCTCAGTTGGCTGTGATTATTTGTTTTTTCCAGATGATAACGAAATGTATCCCAATGGATTGGATACTCAGAGTCGCGTTATTTGCCCAACGATGACCGATGTACTCTGTGGCGCTAGTCGTCCCGGTCATTTTGAAGGTGTCACTACGGTAGTAAGCAAGCTATTTAATATTGTGCAGCCAGATGAAGCAATCTTTGGCATTAAGGATTATCAGCAATTAGCCGTTATTAGGCGTATGGCGGAAGATCTCTGTATGTCGGTTAAGATATCTTCGGCGCCTATTCACCGTGAAGTTGATGGCTTAGCTATGAGCTCAAGGAATAGCTATATTACTGAAGAAGAACGTCCCAAAGTCACGGTTTTAAAGCAGGTTTTAGAGCAAATAGCGTCAAAAATTGATGCTGGAGATCAAGATTTTGCAACGCTTGAGTCAGAAGCACGAGCTATTATTGAAAGTCAGGGTTTTAAAGCGGACTATGTGACTATTAGCAATAGTAAAACGTTACAGCCGGCAGCCATAGATGATCGCGAAATTACCGTGCTAGGTGCCATGTTTACAGAGTCTGCGCGCCTTATAGACAATATTAGTATCAAATTGAAATAACTTGATAATCAATGTTTCGCAAACATTCCCTCTCTTGATATAATGCCCATATACAAATTTTCAGGATAAAACTGTGTTATCAGCGTTTTTAAAAGCTAAATTACATATGGCATGCGTTACCCAAGCAGAGCTTTGGTACGATGGTTCATGTGCAATTGATGCAGATTTACTCAAATTGGCAGGTATGAAAGAGTTTGAGCAAATTGATATCTATAATGTGGATAATGGTGAACGTTTCACCACCTATATTATTTCAGCTGAAGCCGGTTCAGGAACTATATCTATTAATGGTGCGGCAGCGCGTCTATGTCAGGTGGGTGACCGTATTATTATTGCAACCTATGGTCAGTTTAATGAGCAAGAGGCCGCAGAGCATAAGCCAAAACTAGTTTATCTCAATGAAGATAATTCAGTTGAGCGCACCTCAAACACCATTCCAGTGCAACTCGCTGGTTAATTTTTAAGCAAATTTATTGCAGTTTTAGTTGACTACTTTAAGAAAAGTGGTAAATTAGCCGCAAATTGACTCGTATTGAGTAAATTTTAAGTCCAAGTACCAGACAGGTGTAACCCATACCGCTGGTCATCATAAGAGATGGTGCTATTACCCATAGCCCCTACGAACGGTCAAAGCACTTACCGGTGTGACTGTAACTAGCTACTTAGGTGGCGTCCCTATTGATGTTTCAGCCTAGTCACCACTGGGAAAGGTTCTTTTTTGCTCTTAGTTTTATATCTAGGAGTTAGGTAATTAGAGGACAAATTATGGAACATTTATCTGGCGGTGAAATCGTTATTCGCGCCTTAAAAGATGCTGGTGTTAAACATGTTTGGGGATACCCAGGCGGTGCAGCACTTCATATTTACGATGCGTTATACAGACAAGAAGATGTTCATCACCTTTTGGTTCGTCATGAACAGGCGGCAGTGCATGCGGCTGACGGATTTTCACGATCAACAGGCGAAGTAGGCACGGCACTGGTAACCTCTGGTCCCGGTGCTACTAATGCGATTACTGGTATTGCAACAGCCTATATGGATTCAATTCCTTTGGTTGTAATCTCCGGTCAGGTTCCAAAGGAAAAAATTGGACAGGATGCCTTTCAGGAAACTGATATGGTGGGTGTCTCTCGTCCCATAGTAAAACACAGTTTTCTGGTAACGCGCGCCGAAGATATTGCTGAAACCATAGCTAAAGCTTATTACATTGCCTCTACAGGTAGACCTGGTCCTGTTGTTGTTGATATCCCCAAGGATGTTACCGACCCAAACCATAAGGTACCTTACCAGTGGCCGGCTAATGTAAAAATGCGATCTTATCAGCCCACTAATAAGGGACATCGCGGACAGGTTAAGCGCGCTGTTAAAACCCTGTTAGAAGCTAAGCGTCCAGTTATATATAGCGGTGGCGGTGTTATCCTCGATAACGCCTCAGAGCAGCTAATTGAGCTGGCTCAGCGTTTAAATTATCCAGTAACCAGCACACTGATGGGCTTGGGTGCCTATCCGGCAACCGACCGTCAATTTATGGGTATGCTGGGAATGCATGGTACCTTTGAGGCCAATACGGCAATGCATGAAGCAGATGTAATCTTTGCTGTGGGTGCACGTTTTGATGATCGTGTAACCAATGCGCTTGATAAATTCTGCCCGCAGGCAACGGTTATTCATATTGATGTTGATCCAACCTCGATTTCCAAAAACATCAATGCGCATATTCCTGTTGTGGGAACCTGTACTTCTGTATTGAAGGAAATGCTGAGTATTGCCGACGAATTAGATAAGCAGCCTGATACCAAAGCTATAAAAGCTTGGTGGGAAAAAATTGATCAATGGCGTGCAGATAAAGGCATCTATACGGCCAATCGCTATGAGCCAAGCGCTGGCGATATTATTAAGCCGCAGGATGTTATTAAAGCCCTGTACAAGGCAACTGATGGTGAGGCTTTTGTGACATCAGATGTAGGTCAGCACCAGATGTTTGCTGCCCAGTATTATCTGTTCGATAAGCCACGACGTTGGATTAATTCAGGTGGCTTGGGAACTATGGGTTTTGGGCTACCTGCAGCTATGGGTGTACAGTTGGCCTATCCGGATGCACAGGTAGCCTGTGTAACAGGAGAGGGCAGTATCCAGATGTGTATTCAGGAGCTTTCCACCTGTAGCCAATACAACCTGCCAATTAAGATAATTAATCTTAACAACTCGGCATTGGGTATGGTTCGCCAGTGGCAAGATATGAATTACAGCAGTCGTTACTCTCAGAGCCTTTATGAGGATTCATTGCCTGATTTTGTTGCTCTGGCTGAAGCCTATGGTCATGTGGGTATAAAAGTGACCCGTTATGAGGATCTTGAAGACAAAATGCGCGAGTGTTTTGCCCTTAAGGATCGCGTGGTATTTATGGATATCTGTGTTGATAAATCTGAGCATGTATATCCCATGCAAATACCAGGTGGCTCAATGGGTGACCTGTATTTAAGTAAAGCGGAGAAAGACTAATGAAACGCATAATTTCTATATTACTGGAAAATGAATCTGGTGCGCTTTCACGAGTGGTCGGGTTATTTGCTCAAAGAGGTTATAATATAGATACATTGACTGTTGCTCCAACAGATGACGATACGCTATCGCGATTGACTCTGACCACTGAGGGCGATGATCAAATGGCTGAGCAAATGGTAAAGCAGCTCCACAAGTTAATTGATACAATTAAGGTTGTCGATTTAACTGTGGGTGCCCATATTGAGCGTGAATTGATGCTAGTAAAAATAAAAGCATCAGAACCTGAGGTGCGCGCTGAATTAAAAAGCAGTGTGGAGATCTTCAGAGGCCACGTTGTCGATGTAACAGCCTCAACATATACAGTGCAGCTCACTGGTGACAGTGATAAATTAGATGCATTTATCGATGCCGTTCGAGAAATTGGCATTATGGAAGTCGTACGAAGTGGTGTTTCTGGCATTTCTCGTGGCGATAAATTTTTACGTGTATAACTATTAACTAGGTGAAATCAATGCAAGTTTATTATGATAAAGACTGTGATCTTTCAATTATCAAAGGAATGAAAGTTTCCATTATTGGCTATGGTTCACAGGGCCATGCGCACGCTAACAACCTGAAAGATTCCGGTGTTGATGTAACTGTAGGTCTTCGTGAGGGTTCATCCTCAGCAGCTAAAGCTGAAGCAGCTGGCCTTAAAGTTTCTGATGTGCCAAGCGCGGTTGCAAGTGCTGATTTGGTTATGATTTTGACGCCTGATGAATTTCAGTCTCAACTATATCGTGACGAAGTAGAGCCAAACCTAAAGCCGGGTGCAACACTTGCGTTCGCTCATGGTTTTGCAATTCACTATAACCAAATCGTACCTCGTGCAGATTTGGATGTGATTATGATTGCACCTAAGGCGCCAGGCCATACTGTGCGTAATGAATTCGTTAATGGCGGTGGTATTCCTGACTTGATTGCGGTTTACCAAGATGCTTCTGGCAAGGCTAAGTCTGTTGCTTTGTCCTATGCTTCCGGTGTAGGTGGCGGTCGTACTGGTATTATTGAAACTACCTTTAAAGACGAAACCGAAACTGACCTATTTGGTGAGCAGGCGGTTCTTTGTGGTGGTGCTGTCGAGCTGGTTAAAGCAGGTTTTGAAACATTGACTGAAGCGGGTTATGCGCCAGAAATGGCATACTTTGAATGTCTTCATGAACTTAAGTTAATTGTTGACCTGATGTATCAAGGCGGTATTGCCAATATGAACTACTCAATCTCTAATAATGCAGAGTACGGTGAGTATGTAACAGGTCCTGAGGTGATTAATGATGAGTCACGTGCAGCAATGCGCAATGCGCTTAAGCGAATTCAGGATGG
>JAYQEC010000022.1:0-17417 GCA_038138645.1 Porticoccaceae bacterium
AATATTAAGAGGAGACTAGCACGTGGCTAATGAATCTGTAACTAAAACCTTCACTGTAGCACTGACCCTATGTATCGTTTGTGCCGTGGTTGTATCCAGTGCAGCAGTTTTCTTGCGTCCAGCACAGGAAGCCAACAAATTATTGGATCTTAAAACCAATATTTTAGCCTCTGCGGGTTTGCTAGAGGAGGGCGTAGATGTTGAAACTCAATTTGAGAAAATCAGTGTTAAGTTGGTCGATATGGATACCGGTCGCTACAGTAGCGAAGCTGACGCTGACAGCTATGATCAGCGCAAAGCCTCAGCGGATCCTGCATTATCGATAGCCCTAAGCGCATCCGAGGATATTGCTAAAATTAAACGCCGTGCCAACCTGGCCAAAGTCTATGTGGTAGAAAACGCTAATGGTTTGGAAAAAGTGATTCTGCCGATCAAAGGTTATGGTCTATGGTCGACACTTTATGGCTTTATTGCACTTGAGTCTGATTTAAAAACAGTTGCTGGTATTGGTTTCTATGAGCATACCGAAACACCGGGGTTGGGTGGTGAAGTAGACAATCCAAAATGGAAAGCTAGCTGGGTTGGCAAGCGCGCCTATAACGATGAAGGTCTTGCGCTAGAGGTGATTAAAGGCAAGGTTGATCTGGCTCGTGATGGTGCTGATTCACAAATTGATGGTCTTGCTGGTGCTACATTGACGACCAAAGGTGTAGACAATCTGATCAAGTACTGGCTTGGTGAGCAGGGCTTTAAACCCTTTATTGAAAATTTAAAAACTGGGGAGGCGTAATCGATGGCTAAAACAAAAGATATCTTACTTGAGCCCATTGCCAGCAATAACCCAATTGCACTGCAAATCTTGGGTATCTGTTCTGCGCTAGCGGTGACCACAAGTATGAAGGTGGCATTTGTTATGTGCTTGGCACTAACCATTGTGTCTGCTTTTGCAAACCTTTTCGTTTCCCTGATTCGTCATCATATTCCAAACAGTATTCGAATTATTGTCCAGATGACTATTATTGCATCCTTGGTAATTATGGTTGATCAGGTACTAAAGGCGGTAGCCTACGATATTAGTAAGCAGCTCTCGGTATTTGTTGGGCTTATTATCACCAACTGTATTGTTATGGGGCGCTGTGAAGCCTTTGCTATGAAAAATCCACCGTTGCTAAGTTTCTATGACGGCATAGGTAATGGTATCGGTTATAGCGTTATCTTGATGTTACTTGCATTTCTTCGTGAACTGTTTGGCGCTGGAAAAATCTGGGGCATTCAGGTGTTGCCTGTAAGCACTGAGGGCGGTTGGTATATAGCAAACGGTATGATGCTAATGCCACCGAGCGCTTTCTTCTTGATCGGATTATTTATTTGGGCACTTCGTGCTTGGAAAACCGAGCAGGTTGAAAAACCAGACTTTAAGATCACAGCCAATAGCCGTCCGAGTGAGGTTGCCTAATGGAACATTATTTAAGTTTATTAGTACGATCCATCTTTATTGATAATATTGCCCTAAGTTTATTCTTGGGTATGTGTACCTTTATTGCTGTATCGAAAAAAGTGAACGCGGCTATTGGTCTTGGTATCGCGGTTATTGTGGTACAAACAATTACTGTACCCGTAAATTATTTGTTGCTGAACTATTTGCTCGCAGACGGTGCACTTGCTTGGGCTGGAATGCCAGATGTAAATCTAAGTTTCTTGGTCTATTTGTGCTTTATCGGAGTTATTGCCGCATTGGTTCAGATACTTGAGATGGTGCTCGATAAGTACGTTCCTGCACTCTACAGTGCGCTGGGCGTTTTCTTACCATTGATTACCGTAAACTGTGCAATTTTAGGTGGTTCATTGTTAATGGCTGAGCGTGGCTATAACTTCACTGAAAGTGTGGTTTATGGCATTGGCTCTGGTACCTCATGGGCGCTAGCGATTGCAGTGCTTGCAGGTATTAGAGAAAAGCTCAAGTACAGCGATATTCCTGATGGTCTTCAGGGGTTAGGTATCGTATTTATTACTGTAGGTTTGATTTCCTTAGGCTTTATGTCGTTCGGCGGCATTGACCTATAACACTGGAGAAATAAAGTAGTATGACGACTGAAATTATTCTAGGCGTTGCCATGTTCACAGCTGTGATCCTGGCACTGGTCGCCTTTATTCTAGCCGCGCGAAGCAAGCTTGTTGCTTCAGGTGATGTCAATATTGAAATCAATGGTGAAAAAACCATTACCGTGCCTGCGGGTGACAAATTATTGCAGACGCTTTCTAATGCAGGTCTATTTCTACCTTCAGCCTGTGGCGGTGGCGGTAGCTGTGCACAGTGTAAATGTGTAGTGTCAGAGGGTGGTGGTTCGCTATTGCCAACTGAGGAATCTCACTTTACTCGCAGAGAAGCAGATGAGGGTTGGAGACTTTCTTGTCAGGCACCAGTTAAGCAGGATATGAAAGTTGAAGTGCCTGAGGAGGTCTTTGGTGTTAAGCGCTGGGAATGTACGGTTGAATCAAATCCCAATGTTGCGACATTTATTAAAGAACTCACCCTACGGTTACCTGAAGGCGAAAATGTTGACTTTAAAGCTGGAGGTTATGTTCAGCTAGAATGCCCACCCCATGTGGTTAACTACTCTGACTTTGATGTTGAAGAGCAGTATCGTGGTGACTGGGAACGTTTTGGTCTGTATCAGTACACTTCTGAAGTTAAAGAGCCACTAATCCGTGCCTATTCGATGGCAAATTACCCTGAAGAGAAGGGTGTGGTTAAGTTTAATATTCGTATTGCCAGTCCTCCTCCTGGGTCGACTGATATACCGCCCGGTAAGATGTCATCTTATGTATTTAATCTAAAGCCAGGCGACAAGATTTCTGTTTATGGCCCATTTGGTGAATTCTTTGCTAAAGAAACCGAAGCTGAAATGGTGTTTATTGGCGGTGGTGCTGGTATGGCGCCAATGAGATCACATATTTTTGATCAGCTGAAGCGAATTAACTCTGATCGCAAAATCAGCTTTTGGTACGGTGCTCGCTCCTTAAAAGAATGTTTCTACGATGATGAGTATGATCAGTTAGCCGCTGAAAATGATAATTTTGAATGGCATCTAGCGCTTTCTGATCCGCAGCCAGAAGATGACTGGGATGGTTTAACCGGTTTTATTCATAATGTTCTGTATGAACAGTACCTCAAGGATCATGAGGCACCGGAGGATTGTGAGTTTTATATGTGTGGGCCACCTATGATGAATGCCGCAGTGATTAAGATGTTGGAAGACTTAGGTGTTGAGCCTGAAAACATTATGCTAGATGACTTTGGTGGCTAATCGTATTCAGTCAAAGTCAATTGGACAGAGAATAACCTCTGTCCACAGGCGTATATCGCCTTTACTACTGGTAATTTTTTTATTTGGTTGTAGCAACAAACCAGATATAATAGAAATAACAGGCAGTAAAATGGGCACCACCTACAGTATTACTGTGGTTGCCGATCAACTGCCACCCGATGATTTGTCTCAACAAATTGATCGGCTGCTATCTAAGGTGGACAGCTCAATGTCCACCTATAAGGATGAGTCAGAGATTAGTCGTTTTAATCGATTATCTGTTGGCCAAACACAAAAAATCTCAAGCGAGTTCGCTGAGGTTATTCGCATAAGCCAAAAAATTTGGCATCAAAGCAACGGCGCTTTTGACCCAACTATTGGCCCCTTAGTTGATCTATGGGGTTTTGGTCCAGTTGATCGCGAAGGACAGGTTCCTTCATCTGAATCCATAGAACAGGTCTTATCTAATGTCGGTTTTGAATCAATTGTTCTCGAAGATTTGACATTATCTAAGCTTGCACCTGTGGCGCTTGATGTATCGGCTGTTGCTAAGGGTTATGCGGTTGATTTGGTGGCCAATCATCTTGAGATGTTAGCGCTTCCTGATTATCTGGTTGAGATAGGTGGTGAAATTAGGGTGAGTGGCACTAATCCCGACGGTCAGCCATGGCGAATAGCGTTAGAGCAACCACAATTATTTGCTGCTGTGGATAGGGTGATTGAGATTAGTGATAGTGCGATTGCAACATCTGGTGACTATAGAAATTATTTTGAAAAAGATGGTGTGCGTTATTCTCACACTATAGACCCCAGAACAGGGATGCCAATTCGGCACAAGTTAGCCTCTGTTTCTGTGATCGCCGAGTCCTGCGCCGAGGCTGACGCATGGGCTACAGCACTCTCAGTTATGGGTGCGGTGGAAAGTAAAAAATTGGCAAATCAGCTTGGATTAGCGGTATATATGTTAGTTAGAGAAGATGATCAGTTTGTTGCAGAACATAGCGATAAGTTTGAGCAATATCTTCATTAATAGTTTCCCAAAGGATATGACATGCTAGAAGTCCTATTTGCAATACTAGGTTTTATTATCTTAATCGCAGTGATGGCTGTGGGTGTTTTAATGGGTAAAAAGCCCATAAGTGGCTCCTGTGGTGGCGTGGCTGCGGCTTTGGGAGAAAAAGACTATACCTGCGAAATATGCGGTGATGACCCCAATAAGTGTGATGAAATCTCGTCACAATCTAAACAAACACTCTATACAGATGCTAGTCAGTTAAAGGAAAAGTAATTGTTATGGCAGATTTCGCCTATGATCTGGTTGTAATTGGTAGTGGCCCCGCGGGAGAGGGCGCTGCAATGAATGCAGTAAAACAGGGTTTGCGAGTCGCAGTAGTTGATGATCGCGCTGAACCGGGCGGTGGTTGCACCCACCTTGGTACCATTCCCTCCAAAGCACTTAGGCATTCTGTGCGTCGCATGGTGCAATATAACACCATGCCAATGTTTCGTTCGGTAGGAGATCCGCGCTGGTTTTCATTCCCAGAAGTTATGAAAACCGCAGAGGATGTTATTACCAAGCAGGTTGAAGGAAGAACCAAAGCCTATGCTCGAAATCGAGTAAAAATTCATGTGGGTCGCGCCAAGTTTATTAACCCTAATGAAGTGTCGGTTTTAGATTCAACCGGTAATCAAATTACCATCAAAGCAGATTATTTTCTTATTGCTACCGGCTCAAGACCCTATCGTCCCGAAGATATCGATTTTGATCATCCGCTAGTTTTTGATAGTGATACTATTCTTTCACTCGACCACTCTCCACTCAATGTGATTATTTACGGTGCAGGGGTTATTGGCTGTGAATATGCTTCAATTTTTGCTGGTTTAGATGCCAGAGTTGACTTAGTGAATACTCGAGAGTGGTTGATGAGTTTCCTTGATGATGAAATTTCAGATGCTCTAAGTTATCACCTGCGTGACCTCAGTGTAAGTGTTCGTCACAATGAAGAGTATGATCGGGTTGAAACCACAGAGAGCGGCGTAACGCTTGTCTTAAAATCAGGTAAACGTATCCATGGTGACGCGCTACTTTGGTCTAATGGAAGAACTGGTAATACCCATGATCTTGGTTTGGAAAATATTGGTTTAGAAGCCGATATGCGCGGACAGATAAAAGTTAATAGCGATTATCAAACTGCAGTGCCACATATCTACGCAGCAGGTGATGTTATTGGTTGGCCGGCATTGGCGGGTGCAGCCTATGATCAGGGGCGTTTTGCCGCATCTCATATGTGCGACACACCGGATAAGTATCGGGTTGAAGACGTAGCTACAGGTATTTGGACTATCCCAGAAATTAGTTATGTGGGTAAAACTGAAGCCGAATTGACCGAACAGAAAATTCCCTATGAAATTGGTCGTGCCTATTTTAAAGATCTAGCGCGAGCGCAAATCTCGGGTGAAGAAGTCGGCATGCTGAAAATTTTATTCCACCAGCAAACACTAGAAATCTTGGGTATACACTGCTTTGGCGCTGAAGCTGCAGAAATTATTCATATTGGCCAAGCGATTATGAATCAAGAGGGTGAAGCCAATAGCATTAAATATTTCTTGCGAACCACCTTTAATTATCCAACCATGGCTGAGGCCTATAGGGTCGCGGCGTTAAATGGTTTAAATCGAGTAAGCCGAGAGAGCAGAAGGGCTGAGCCAAAATTACAGGTCAGCTAGATAGCGGCATAATTTGTCGATGTAGCAGAAGCCGTAGTTGTGCCATTCCTGGGTTTACTGTTTAATCTGTGCATGAAATCAAATCTATCATTCTATATTGGCATGCGATACGCTCTGAGCAAACGCAAAGAGGGGTTTTTATCGTTTATTTCAGGGTTCTCATTCTTTGCTATGGCGATTGGAGTTATGACTCTAATTGTTGTTCTATCAGTAATGAATGGCTTTGATCGTGAAATAAAAAATAGACTGCTTAATGTTATACCTCATATTACGTTAACCGATCCCAATGGTCTGACTACTGAACAAATTAATCATCTGTCCTCCAAATTACGGGAGGTTAATCCGCAAATTCGCTCAATATCCCCATACGTAGAAAATCACGCTATGTTGGCCGCAGATAATCGTCAGCAAGCTGTAGTGATTAGGGGTATAAGTCATTTGTGGTCATCCGCGGATTTGCTTAGGGATAAAATGCTAATGGGTGCGGTTGATGACTTACAGCCCCGTCAATTTGGTATTTTGCTAGGTAGCCAGCTTATGAGGCAGCTTGGGCTTTCCATCGGAGATCAGGTTGAACTTATATTGCCCACACTATCAGTAACGCCCGTTGGTGCTTTTCCGCGTTTAAAGCGCATGACTGTTCTAGGTGTGTTTGAGGTAGGGGCGCAGGTCGATTCAACAACAGCCTATATTCATGAGTTGGATGCACGGTTGCTTATGCGTTATCAAGATACCTATCCAGGAATACAGTTACAGCTAAATGATCCCTTTGATGCAGATAAGGTTAGCAATCAAGTAGCAGCTATTTTACCCAGTACCCTTGATAGACAGTCGTGGACTGCAGAGATGTCTACGTTGTTTCAAGCGATGCGTATGGAAAAAACCGTGGTTGGTTTGTTGCTGTCGGTGATTATCGCGGTAGCAGCATTTAATATTATTGCCTGTTTAGTACTTATGGTTGCCGATAAGCGAAAAGATATTGCGGTGTTAAGAACCCTTGGCGCACGATCAGATCAAATTGTTAAATTATTTATTATTCAAGGCTCTGCAATAGGCATTCTAGGGGCATTTTTTGGCTTAATTGTAGGATGTTTAGTCGCGCTATTTATTGGCGATATTATTGCATTTGTAGAATCCATAACAGGACAGTCGCTATTTGATCCTAGTATTTATATGATAAGCGTTTTGCCCAGTAAATTATTATTAAATGATGTCCTTATGGTGGTGTTTGGCGCTTCCTTAACTAGCCTATTGGCTACCATTTACCCAGCATGGCGAGCAGGACAGATCTTGCCAGCAGAGGCGCTTCGCTATGACCAATAAAACAATTCTTCAAGCCTCTCAGCTACAAAAGGACTATTCTCAGGGTAATGGGGATGCTGTTCTTGAAGTTATTAAAAATATTGATCTTGAGATATCTGAAGGCGAAAAATTAGCCATAATTGGTGTTTCAGGTTCGGGTAAGTCGACATTGCTTAATTTGCTCGGTGGTTTGGATGATCCCACTCAGGGCAAAGTAGCCCTTAATGGAAAGCATTGGAGCCAATTAAACCCAACAGATAGAGCAGCATGGCGAAACCAGCATATCGGCTTTGTTTACCAATTTCATCATTTGCTGAATGAGTTTTCTGCTTTAGAAAATGTCAGTTTGCCAAATTTAATTAGTGGAAAAACACCTGCAATAGCCCAGCAAGAGGCGACTAAATTGTTAGCCAAGGTAGGTTTATCTGACAGATTGCACCATAGACCGGCTGAGCTTTCAGGCGGCGAACGACAGCGAGTTGCTATTGCCAGAGCTCTGGCCTGCAAGCCGTCATTAGTATTGATGGATGAGCCTACGGGTAATCTTGATCCAAAGACCGCAAAAGCCGTTTTAGATTTGCTAATTGAGCTTAATAAGGATTTGGGTATTAGTTTAGTCGTTGTTACTCATGACCCATTGATTGCCCAGCGTATGGACCGTATTGTGCGTCTTGAAGAGGGCGTATTGGAGCCTCAGCTTGATTAAATCCATAGCCTTTTCCATTGGCCTAAGGTATTTCCTTTCTGGCGGGCGAAAAAATCGTTTAGTGTCCTTTATATCCCTGTTAGCGCTAGGCGGTCTGTCACTGGGTGTTGGATTGCTTATTTTAGTGCTGTCAGTTATGAATGGTTTTGATAAAGAAATGAGGGATCATATTCTATCCATCGTGCCGCACATTGAGATAACCCAATCAAATTACCAAGGCGACTGGCAGGCGCAGGCGTCACTTTTGGCTACGGTTCCACAGGTTGCAGAAGTCAGCGTTTTCAATCAGGTGGAAGGGCTTATATTTTTTGCGGATAAAACAAGACCGGTTCAGCTTTTAGGTCTTGATAGTACTTTGGCACCTAGGGGTTTAATGAAGTTATTGCATGCCGCTGGTCACAGCATACCTGGTGATGGAGAATTATTACTACCTAATGCCATAGCTAAAAATCTTAATCTTACTGTGGGTCAAATGGTGAATATTATTTTGCCCTCAAATAAAAACCGTCTAGCTAAGGCAGTGCCTTTAAAATTGGTGGGCCTATTGGATACCCAAACAGAATTAGATCAACTATTGGGCATTGTATCGCTAGAGCAGGCGGCTAATCTGTCTGAAAGTGGGGCGCCGATCGATGGTTTTCGAGTTCAGGTAACGGATCTATTTGATTCGCGCATAGTGGGTTATAGGTTGCTGAGCCAGCTGCCTAATGGATTTCAAGCAAAGGATTGGATGTTAACCTATGGCAATCTCTATCAGGCGATTCAACTTTCGCGCAATATGGTCGGCTTGCTGGTCTTTTTGATAATTGGTGTTGCAGCTTTTAATGTAATCTCCATGCTAATGATGGCAGTAATCAATAAGCGCAAAGATATTGCTATTCTGCAGACATTAGGTCTTTCGCGAAAACATATATTTCAATTATTTCTTGTTCAGGGTGGTCTTATAGCCATTGTGGGTATTGCTGCCGGTCTGCTTATTGGTATTGGTAGCTGTTATCTGATTGAAGATATTGTCTCTATGCTTCAGGGGTTAATGGGTGTTGAGTTTTTAGATACCTCAATATATCCAATAAATTATCTACCGGTTGATTTAAGAGTTGGCGATATTTTGTCGGTTAGCCTATCAGCCTTTATTTTAACCCTGATAGCCGCGCTATTTCCTGCGCTAAAGGCGAGCAAAACAGTACCTGCAGAAACCCTAAGATATGAAGCCTAATCGCTTGTAGAGCGAATTTTGCGCCTTAAACGCCAATTCTTAACTACTTTCCAGCGCCAGAGGTAAAAAACGCTGATATAGCTCAATATTGCCATTATTGATCCGCAAAACAGACTGCCTATCAGTAGCGGCTTTAATACATCATTCCCCAGATTTTTAAACCATTGCCAATCCATTTGAGCCGAAAACTGCACTGTTTCCGTACCTAGTAGCAGGCAACCCACCTGGTAGGTAAGAAAAAAGATCGGCGGAATCGTGACTGGATTGCTTATCCAGATCAAGATAATTCCAATGGGTAAGTTGGCACCTACTATGTAACAGATTAAAGCAGCAATAACCGTTTGCCCAGGTAGGGGAAGAAATGCACAGAATATGCCCACTGCCACACCTAAGGACACAGACTGTCTATTGAGGTGAAACAGATTGGGATCTTTCGCTAGCAACTTAATCCATCGCATAGAAGGTCTATCCAATAATTTATTCATATCGGGCAGAAAGCGATGTATTGTTTTTCTAGGCATAATGTTCTTATCAACGATTAATTTTATTTCACCCATATACAAACTTCAGGCAACCTAATTGCGGACAGCGGTATTCAAGCAGGCTACAATAGTGCATACCTATATTATAGATTAAGAGATTAATATCAATTGAAAAGCAGTAACCAAAGTGCGTTATCAATCGCATCCTTAACCAAGACTTATGACAACAACTTTAAGGCACTTAAAGGGATAGATCTTGACGTGTCTCAAGGCGACTTTTTTGCTTTGTTAGGGCCTAATGGTGCCGGAAAGTCGACAACCATTGGTGTTATATGCTCGCTAGTCAGGAAAACCAGCGGCAAAGTAAAGATTTTTGGCATTGATATTGATGAGGATTTTAGCGCGGCCAAACAATTTGTTGGCGTGGTGCCGCAAGAATTTAACTTTAATCAATTTGAAAAGCCTATCGATATTCTAATCACTCAGGCGGGTTATTACGGTATTCCTGCATCCATTGCCACTGAGCGCGCTGAGAAGTATTTGAAGCAGTTAGGGCTATGGGAAAAGCACAATATGCCATCCAGAAGTCTATCTGGCGGTATGAAGCGGCGTTTAATGATTGCGCGAGCACTGATTCATGAGCCTCAGTTGCTGGTTTTAGATGAGCCAACTGCTGGCGTAGATATTGAATTGCGTCGCTCAATGTGGACCTTTCTCGAAGAGATTAATCGGCAGGGTACTACAATTATTTTAACCACTCACTATCTCGAAGAGGCGGAACGCCTTTGTCGCAATATAGCGATCATTGATAAGGGTTCTATTGTTCAAAACACTAGCATTAAAAACTTAATAAAACAGCTTAATAAAGAAACCTTTGTTATTGATTTAAAAGAAGAAATTAAATCATGCCCCGCGCTTGAAGACTACCCAATTACCAAAGTTGATAGCCATACTTTAGAGGTTGCTGTCGATAAAAATAAGTCTCTAAATAATTTGTTTTCTGTGCTTTCCAAGCAGGGAATAGAAATTGTCAGCATGCGCAATAAGACTAATCGCTTAGAAGAATTATTTATTGATATGGTTGAGAAAAATCTTCCTGAAAAAAAAGGTGGTCAAGATGAATAGTCAACAAAAGTGGATCGCCTTTAGTACGATTGTTCGCCGTGAGATTCGTCGCTTTATGCGTATTTGGCCACAGACGCTAGTGCCACCAGTGATTACGATGGCCCTGTATTTTGTGATTTTTGGTAAATTGGTGGGCTCACGAATTGGTGATATGTCATCTTTACCCTATATTCAGTTTGTAGCGCCGGGCTTAATTATGATGTCGGTGATTACAAATTCATACTCCAACGTGGTTTCTTCATTTTTTGGTTCGAAATTTCAGAGTAATATTGAAGAGCTTCTAGTTTCTCCAACACCTAACTGGATTATTTTGGTTGGCTATGTTGTTGGCGGGATGGCAAGAGGGCTCGGTGTCGGATTAATTGTAACCATATTGTCCCTTTATTTTGCAGATTTCACGCTTAATAGTCTGCCGGTTACCATTGGTATTGTGTTAATGACATCGTTGATGTTTTCTCTTGCAGGTCTTATTAACGCTATATTTGCATCCAGTTTTGATGATATTTCGATTATTCCAACTTTTGTGTTAACGCCCTTGATTTACTTAGGTGGTGTTTTTTATTCGATCGAAATGCTCAGTGGATTCTGGCAAACACTGTCTATGTTTAATCCAATACTCTATATGGTAAACGCTTTCCGCTATGGCATGGTGGGGATTACCGATATCAATATTGTGGGTTCATTTGCTATGGTGGGGCTGTTTTCGGTCATACTATTTTTTGTAGCTCTATGGCTTTTGGAAAAGGGTTCAAGGTTAAGAAACTAATGGCAGATTACAGATTTACAGAGCTAGGCAAAGAAACTACCTATACTGATCAATATGATGCTAGCTTGTTATGCCCTATACCACGTGTAAAAGCGCGACAATTGGATGCTGAGGCAAAAAAGCTACCGTTTAAAGGCGTTGATCTATGGACGGCCTATGAGCTTTCTTGGTTAAATCTCGACGGCTTGCCCCAGGTAGCCATTGTTGAATTTTTAATACCTTGCGATAGCAAGGCCATTGTTGAATCCAAATCATTCAAACTTTATTTGAATTCTTTTATCCAGACAGCCTTTTCGTCTATGGAAGCGGTACAGCAGCAGCTTATAAAAGATTTATCAGCCGCCACTGGAGCTAGCATAGAAGTGATACTTTATGATGTCTGTGAATACCATGGGATTCAGCCTATATCAGAGCCCCAAGGGCAGTGTATTGATAGGCAGTCTATAAAAATAGATAGCTACCACCCGGATTCAAGTCTATTGATTGCAGATGCTGATAGTATTGTTGATGAAACACTTTACTCTCATCTTTTAAAAACCAACTGTCCGGTTACTGATCAACCTGATTGGGCGTCGCTCTATATCTTTTATAAAGGCCCTAAGATTGAGCAAGAAGGATTATTAAAATATATTGTTTCCTATCGACAGCATCAAGATTTTCATGAGCAATGTGTAGAGCAAATTTTTCTTGATATTTCTCAGCGCTGTAATCCACAAGAGCTATCAGTTTACGCTCGATATATGCGAAGAGGGGGACTGGATATAAACCCTTATCGAAGCACGCATCTGGATCGGCCGCCTCTATTTAGGCAGGTTAGGCAGTAATATTCATTAAATAAATATCGCTAAGCAAGACTTGTTCTAAGGAATTCACTCAGCAGGTTGATAGCTTTATTTTTACTATTATTTCTAACATTGATTAGGCTGATGCCTACGGTGCCTAGTTCAGGAAAACGCTGTGAGGGAGCTATAACCTTTAGGTTTTCTGGCACTGTACTTTTAGCAAGCACGGTAACGCCTAATCCCTCTTGAATAGCATATTGAATACCGGTCAAATCGGGAATATTGTAAACAATTTGCCAAGGCTGTTTGATCTTGTTTAAAACTTTGATGGCGCGCTGTCTATAGATACATCCCTCTGGAGCGACTATTAGCGGGACAATAGGCGGCTTTTGACTGTTATAGTCCACCCCAGATACCCAAACTAGATTGTCGGTTTTAACTAGACTTTCCGAAGCCTCAGAGGGATTGTTTTGCAGTGCCAAAATAAGATCATGCGCAGCTCGTCCTGGCCGCGATAAAAGTGTTTTACTTAATTCGCAATTTACCTCCAATGTGACGTCTGGGTAAGCTTTGGCAAATCGACCGACAATTTTGGGAAGTAATATAGTGGCAAATTCACTCGGGATGCCTAGTCGAACCTTTCCTATTACGGTGCTTTTTGTGCACTCACTCACCGCTTGATCATTTAGAGAGAGAATCTGTTTGGCATATTCATAGAAGATTTCACCGGCATCTGAGAGAACCAAATTTTTCCCCTCCCTAATTAATAGTGACTGATCTAGCATTTCCTCTAGACGACCAATTTGCAGGCTGATGGCGGGCTGGGAGCGACCTAAAATATCGCCTGCTTTTGTGAAGCTATTAAACTCCACTACAGTGACAAAGGTGCGTAGTAAATCCATGGGTAAATTTTTCATAATCAAGTCATTTTAAGTATTTAAAATATTAATGAAAACATTATATCTATTAATTTAACTTATTTCATTTCTGGTTATATTATTGTTGCATTCTAGTTATTAATTCGCCCATTTTTTGCCCATGTCAAAACAGTTAAATCAAACAGGTTTTTATCAGTATCATCTAGATGCTGGCGCTAAGATGGTTCCCTTTGCTGGCTATGAAATGCCGATTAATTATGCGGGTGGAATTATTGAGGAACACCTTCATACCAGAGAGTCTGCCGGCCTTTTTGATGTCTCTCATATGGGCCAGTTGATTATCACTGGTGACAACATAGCAGAGCAATTAGAAGCGCTAATGCCAGTCGATTTGGAAGTATTGAAACCCCATCAGATGACCTATAGCACCCTTACCAACAGTCAGGGTGGCATTATTGATGATTTAATTATCACCCGTTGGGATGAAAATACTTTTTTTGTGGTTGTGAATGCGGCCTGTAAACAACAGGATATTGCACACTTTAAACAGCATCTACCCGGTGCGCAGATTGATGTTCTCGAACAGCAGGGGTTATTGGCACTACAGGGGCCAAAAGCAGTTGATGTGATTTCTCAGTTGGCACCTGAGGCAACTAATCTACATTTTATGAATGGCTGTTCAGTTAATCTAAATGGTACTGACTGCTATATCACTCGCTCTGGTTATACAGGGGAAGATGGTTTTGAAATTTCTATTGATCCCAAATCCTGTTCAGTTGTTGTTGACGCGCTATTAGCTAATCAAGCCGTTCGTTGGGTGGGCTTAGGTGCCAGAGACTCCCTTAGGCTAGAAGCAGGCTTATGCTTGTATGGGCATGATATGAATACTGAAACCAGCCCTGTCGAGGCGAGTCTACTTTGGAGTATAAGCAAATCACGAAGAAGCGGCGGTAACAAGCAGGGTGGATTTTTGGGTGCCGATCAAATACTTGAGGATATTGCAGTGGGTGCCAGCCAAAAACGCGTTGGCTTTGTTGTTGAAGGTCGTGCTCCCGTTCGTGAAGGTGCAGAAATTATTGATCAAAACGGCAATCAAATTGGCACTATTACCAGTGGTGGTTTTTCACCCAGTCTACAAATGCCCATAGCCATGGGTTATATAGCCACAGAATTTTCAGCTGTGGATACGCAAGTTAATGCAGTTGTTAGGGGTAAGTCGCGACCACTTACAGTCAGTGCATTACCTCTAGTACCCCAACGCTATTATCGAGGATAACTTAGGAGAACCTAGATGCTTCAGAAGAAACGTACGCTAAATGATCTGCAAAATGCTGAGCAATTCGTATCGCGCCATGTTGGTCCGAATACTGATGATCAGCAAGCCATGCTTAGCCTACTTGATTGCAATAATCTGCAACAGCTTATAGAGCAGGTGGTTCCACAATCCATTATTAATCAGCAGTCATTAACTTTAGCTGAGCAATGTACTGAAGCTCAGGCACTTAAAGAGTTGCGTGAAATCGCCAAGCAAAACAAAGTCTATAAAAATTACCTAGGTCAGGGATATTACGGCACATTAACTCCCAATGTAATTCTTAGAAATATCCTTGAAAATCCAGCTTGGTATACGGCCTATACGCCGTACCAACCAGAAATTTCACAGGGTCGACTAGAGGCGCTAATTAATTTTCAAACCATGGTAACTGATCTTACGGGTCTAGAGATTGCCAATGCCTCCATGCTTGATGAGGGAACGGCAGCCGCTGAAGCTATGTCGCTAAGTCGTCGAGTGTCGAAATCTAAATCTAATACGTTTTATGTTGATAGCGATTGTCTGCCGCAAACCATTGATATCATTATTACTCGTGCTCAGCCCCTTGATATTGATATTAAGGTGGGCAAACCAGAAGATTGTGATGGTGATGTGTTTGGTATGCTACTGCAATACCCTGGGGTTAGCGGTGAAGTAAAAGACTACCGAAATATTATTGCCAATGTTCAGCAGCACAAAGGCGTAGTGGTAATGGCTGCCGATATCTTGAGCTTGGTGATGCTTGAGTCTCCGGGCTCATTAGGGGCTGATATTGCTATTGGATCAACACAACGATTTGGTGTACCAATGGGCTTTGGTGGTCCCCATGCAGCATATATGGCAACCAGAGAAGCCTACAAGCGTAACCTACCCGGAAGAATAGTTGGCCTGTCTCAGGACGCTCAAGGCAATCCCGCCTACAGGCTTGCGCTACAAACTCGAGAGCAGCATATACGCCGAGAGAAGGCGACATCAAATATATGTACAGCGCAGGTACTATTGGCCGTAATAGCCGGTATGTATGCGGTTTATCATGGCCCTAAAGGCTTAACGGCTATTGCTAATAGAGTACATATGCTGACTACGCTGTTAGCAGAAGGGCTTAAAGCCAATAATATAGGCATAGTTAACCAGAGTTGGTTTGATACCCTAACCATTTATGTGGGTGATCGAGGGCAGAGTGTGGTTGAGCTCGCGGCTGCAAACGAGATTAATATTCGCCTGATCGATGCATCGCATATTGGTATTTCAATCGATGAAACCACCTCAGCTGACGATATTGTGGCTCTATGGGATCTTATTATTGGAGAACATAATTTGTCCATCGACCTTTTAGCCGAACAGGTTGTACAGAATATACCGGGTAATTTAATGCGAACCGATGGCTTTTTAGAGCATGAAACCTTCAATAGTTATCATTCAGAAACAGAGATGTTACGTTATATCCGTAAGCTTTCTGATAAGGATATAGCCCTTGATAGAGCGATGATTCCCCTCGGTTCATGCACCATGAAATTAAATGCAACCGCAGAAATGTTGCCAGTCACATGGCCAGAATTTGCACATATTCATCCTTTTGCACCTGAGGAGCAAACTAAAGGCTATCGCAAGCTGATTGATGATTTAGAATCTATGCTATCAGAGGTCACGGGTTACGATGCGATCTCCCTACAGCCCAATGCAGGTTCTCAGGGGGAATATGCTGGGCTTCTAGCGATTAAAGACTACCATGATAGTCGTGGTGATTCGCATCGTAATATTTGCTTAATTCCTAGTTCTGCGCATGGCACAAATCCTGCGTCAGCTCAAATGTGCGGAATGAAAGTGGTGGTGGTAGCCTGCGACGAGCAGGGTAATGTTGATATTGCGGATCTTAAAGCAAAAGCTGAAGCCCATAGCGACAATCTTTCAGCCATTATGGTGACCTACCCATCGACTCATGGTGTATTTGAAGAAAATATCACCGAGCTTTGTGACATTGTTCATCAGCATGGTGGACAGGTCTATATCGACGGCGCTAACTTAAATGCTATGGTCGGTGTTTGTCAGCCAGGCAAGTTTGGTGGAGATGTGTCGCATCTAAACTTACATAAAACCTTCTGTATCCCACATGGTGGAGGTGGCCCTGGTGTGGGTCCTGTCTGTGTCGGTTCGCACCTAGAAGAATTCCTACCACAGGATAACTCAGCGAAAAGACGTGGCGGCCGGATTTCAGCTGCTCCATTTGGCAGTGCAAGTATTCTACCCATCACTTGGATGTATATTCGCATGATGGGCTACACAGGCCTGAGACAGGCTACAGAAGTGGCTATTCTTAATGCTAATTACATCGCTAAGCGTCTAGAATCAAAATACAGTATTTTATTTACTGGATCCAACAATAGAGTAGCTCACGAATGTATTGTTGATACGCGTGATATCAAAGAGCAAACTGGTATAAGTGTTGATGATATTGCCAAGCGCTTAATTGATTATGGTTTTCATGCGCCTACCATGTCATTTCCTGTGGCGGGCACCTTGATGATAGAGCCTACAGAAAGTGAGTCAAAGCGTGAAATAGATCGTTTTTGTGATGCCATGCTAGCCATTGCTGACGAGGTGAAAGAAGTCGCCGATGGTAAGTATAGTTTAGAGGATAATCCTCTGGTTGGAGCTCCACATACCGCTGCCGTAGCAACTGCCGATCATTGGGAGCATGCATACTCTAGAAGTGAGGCTATTTATCCATCACAATTTACCAAAGACAATAAATACTGGCCGCCTGTAGGGCGATTAGATAATGTCTTTGGCGATCGAAATTTGGTTTGTTCATG
>JAYQEC010000023.1:0-16233 GCA_038138645.1 Porticoccaceae bacterium
TGATGCCAAGGATAAATAAAACCCCAGCAATTAAATAAATAAGATTCACAACAGTAGAGCTCATAGATTACTTCCTTTTAAACATTGAGAGCATACGGTTAGTGACCAGATAACCACCCACCACATTGATTGTTGCAAAAGTCACCGCCAAGAAGCCCAACACATTTACCAGCATTGGCGACGTATCAGAACCTGCAGCTAAGAGTGCACCCACCAAAGTAATACCGGAAACGGCATTAGTACCCGACATAAGTGGCGTGTGAAGCGTTGGTGGCACTTTAACGATCAGCTCTACCCCTAAAAACAGCGATAATACAAAGAGCGCTAATAATAAAATTAAAATATCCAATGTCTAAGTCCTTTAATTGCCTTGCGGTTTATTGTCTAAGGAAGGTAGGTCTAGCAACTTGCGCATATGCGGATGTGGTACATCACCATCGTGTGCAACCACTGTGCCAGCTATTATCTCATCTTCAAAATCTAGGTTGACCTCACCGTCCTGCAAAATTAACTCTAGAAGTGTTTGAATGTTTTTTCCATACATTTGACTGGCATGATAGGCCACATCTGAAGCTAAATTTTCTGGGCCGACAATGGTTACTCCATGCTTTACCACTGTTTTTCCCATTTGTGTTGACTCACAATTGCCGCCACGCTCGGCAGCTAAATCCACTAATACGGAACCCGTTTTCATGGCTTTAAGCATATCTTCGGTGACCAAAATAGGTGATTTTGCACCTGGAACGGCCGCAGTGGTAATAATAATATCTTGGCGAGCAACCACCTCAGTCATCTGCTCTCTCTGCATACGCAAGAATTCCTCACTCTGCTTTTTCGCATAGCCGCCGGCACCCTCTGAGGATTCTGTGGGCAAGTCTAATTCGACAGGGGTGGCACCCACCGAAATAATTTGTTCGCGAGCAGCTGGTCTTACGTCATAGGCCTCAACCACTGCTCCAAGTCGCTTGGCGGTGGCACAGGCTTGGAGACCTGCAACACCCACACCCATAATCAGAACCCTGGCTGGCTGCAATGTGCCAGCCGCAGTCATTAACATAGGAAGGATTCGGGGAGCAGCTTCGGCACCCAATAAAACCGATCGGTAACCGGCCAGTGTTGCCATTGATGAAAGAACATCCATACTTTGTGCGCGGCTAATTCGCGGCACCATCTCCAGCGCAATAGCTGTAGCGCCTGTGCTAGCAACCTGCTGTGCCGCTTGAGGCTGAGCTAAGGGGTCCATCATACCAATAACCAATTGCTTAGCTTTTAATCGCTTTAGATCATCGTCGGCATTTTGAGTATTAGACCCAAAGCTTTGCACCTGAAGGATAATATCTGATTTGGCAAATAATTCGTCTCTGTCAGAGACCACCTTAGCCCCAATAGAGATATAGTCATCGTCAGAGAAACCAGCCTGTGCGCCAGCATCTTTCTCAAGCCAAAGCTCTACCCCTTTATCGACGAGTGATTTAGCATTATCTGGACATAACGAGACACGATTCTCTCCAGCAACCAGTTCCCGTGTAATTCCAATAATCACATCATTCTCCTTAATGATTAGTGTGCTTACTTAATGCGTAAGCTCTTATATTTTATTTAAAAGTCTAACAAAACTACTCGGGTTAAACACCCGATGATAAAAGTATTTTTGATAGCCCCAATTATTTACGCGCTTTTGTTGCGCAAGTTTTATACGTCTCTTGATACTGCAAAACTGGCTAGTTTGGAAAGCACCTGCTTGTAAGTGCTGTCTGGCAGTGCAAGCAAAGCATTATTAGCTAACTCTGAATGCTCCACTGCCCTGTTCAAACTATAGTCTATACCACCCGTTTTTGAGACTATTTTTAAAATTTGATCAAAATTTTCTGCGGATCTATTTTCAATTGCTTGACGAATTATTTCGCTATCAGCTGGATCAGCGTGATCACGTGCATAGATTAAGGGTAATGTCATCTTCCCCTCACTTAGATCATCGCCAATATTTTTCCCCGTTACAGCAACATCGCCTTGAAGATCCAGTACATCATCAGCAATTTGAAACGCCATGCCCAAATGCTTACCGTACTGATTCATGGCATTTTTATCCGCCTCCGCGAGTAACGCACCGCACTCCATACCCGCCTCAAACAGCTTGGCGGTTTTTCTATAGATTACTTGCATATACGTCTCTTCATCTATATCAGGATTTCCTGCATTCGCCATTTGCTGAACTTCACCCTCGGAAATAACATTAGTTGCGTCCGCAAAAACACTCATAATAGGAAGATCTGCAACCTCGACCAACATCTGAAAGGCTCGTGAATATAAGAAGTCTCCAACTAATACGCTGGGTGCATTGCCCCAAATTTCATTGGCCGTTTCACGACCGCGGCGCAAGGCTGAAACATCAACAACATCATCATGCAATAGAGTTGCCGTGTGAATAAACTCTATAACGGCAGCTAATTTGATATGGTTGTTTTTTTCAGACTGATAGTTGTTAGCTAGCGCACTCAGTAAAACCAGAACAGGTCTAAGTCGCTTACCGCCAGAATCAACGATGTAACTGCCGATATTTTCTACCAAACCAACATCTGACTGTAAGCTATTTAAAATTAGCTCGTTGACCGATTGAAATTCCTGAGTTACAGAATCGTGAAAAAATGCCATTTTGCGATAATTTACCAACCTGAGTGAGATAAAGCGGAATGCTAACAGACAACCCTCTACTGTCAACCCTAGACTGGAAACTGATAAAGAATTAGTGGATTTTAAGCGCCAAGATTTGATTTAACGGTTGATGCTTAAGCGATTAGTAGTTACGATGCGCGATTAAGTAGTAGATCAATAAGGATCCCATGTCTTTTATACCTGCATCTTCTTACTCAAAAGAAGAAATTTTGAAATGTAGCCGAGGCGAGTTATTTGGCCCCGGTAACGCGAAACTTCCAGCGCCTAATATGTTGATGATCGACAGAATCGTTACCATTAACAATACTGGCGGCTCACATGGTCTTGGCGAAATTATCGCTGAAATCGACATCACTCCTGATTTGTGGTTTTTTAAATGCCACTTTGAAGGTGACCCTGTTATGCCTGGCTGCCTCGGTCTTGATGCCCTTTGGCAACTAGTTGGCTTTTTCCTTGGCTGGAACGGCAATCCTGGTAGAGGTCGTGCACTGGGTGCTGGCACCGTGAAGTTTTTCGGACAAATTTTACCCGACGCTAAAAAAGTGACTTACAAACTTGATATCACTCGCCTTATCCAGCGCAAACTCGTAATGGGAATTGCTGATGGCAGCGTTGAAGTTGATGGCCGTGAAATATACACCGCCAAAGACCTTAAAGTAGGTCTATTCGAAAACACAGAAAATTTTTAAATTTTCTGATGTCACAAGAATAAAAGAGGATAACCCATGAAAAGAGTTGTGATTACTGGACTTGGCATAGTTTCATGTCTTGGAAATGACCGAGAATCTGTCACCAAATCATTAAAAGAAGGTATCTCAGGTATTCGCTATCGCGAAGACTTCGCTGAGATGGGACTCAAATGTAACGTTGGCGCTACTTTAGATATAGATCCAAGTGATCATATCGATAGAAAAATAATGCGCTTTATGGGCCCTTCTGCTTCCTACGCCTACATCGCCACTGATAGAGCGATTGCTGATGCAGGTCTTACCGAGGAGATGGTTTCAAACCCCAGAACAGGCCTTGTAATGGGTTCTGGTGGTGTTTCTGGTGAAATGTTTACTGAGACCATCGATGTGATGCGCGCGCGAGGAATCAAACGTGCTGGCCCCTATCGAGTCACACAAATTATGGCGAGTACAGTGTCTGCCTGTGTTGCTACACCCTTCAAGATTAAGGGCGTTAACTATGCTCTCGCCTCTGCTTGTGCTACCAGTGCTCACTGTATTGGTCATGCAGCCGAGCTTATCCAACTGGGCAAGCAAGATATTCTTCTCGCTGGTGGTTCAGAAGATATGCACTGGTCTATGGCCGGTATGTTTGATGCCATGGGTGCATTAACCAGCAAATATAACGAGACTCCAGAAGTAGCCTCGCGTGCCTATGATGCCGATCGCGATGGTTTTGCACCTGGTCTTGGTGCGGGGACAGTGGTTGTTGAAGAACTTGAGCATGCTCTAGCTCGTGGCGCTAATATTATCTGCGAAATCACTGGTTATGGCGCTACTTCAGATGGTGCTGATATGGTTGCTCCTTCTGGTGAAGGCGCTGAACGCTGCATGAAAATGGCAATGGAAAATATCGACGGACCTATTGATTATCTAAACACCCACGGTACCAGTACACCCGTAGGCGATTTAGCCGAATTAGGTGCTATTCATAATACTTTTGGCGATAACTGCCCAGATATTAGCTCGACCAAATCATTATCTGGTCACAGTTTGGGTGCGGCCGGGGTACATGAAGCGATTTACTGTATGCTAATGATGGAAAATAATTTTGTCGCTGGCTCTGCGCATATCGACAATCTAGACGAAAAAGCTGAAGGGCTACCGATTGTCCTAAAGAGTAAAGACAAACAGCTTAATCGTGTGATGTCTAATAGCTTTGGCTTTGGCGGCACAAATGCCACCTTGGTTATGGAAAAATATTCGGGATAAAACTTCCAAGAATAAAAAAAGGCACCCATTGGGTGCCTTTTTTGTATCTAACGATTTAAGTTAAAGTGCTTCAAGCACTGCTTCAGCACTGGATAACTCAAAGCCACTTTCGTCGACGTTAAGTAGCTCCACCACGCCATCATTAACGATAATAGCAAAGCGCTTACTACGCATACCCATTCCAAAACCTGTTCCATCAAGTTCTAGCCCCAATGCCGCTGTAAAAGTGCAGTTGCCATCGGCAAGCATAAGAATATTGTCTGCATTGGATGCTTCTTTCCAAGCATTCATTACAAAGACATCATTGACAGAAAGACAGGCCACTGTATCCACGCCCTTGGCAATAATTTCATCATACTTAACCACGAAACCTGGCATATGTGCCACAGAGCAGGTTGGTGTAAAGGCACCAGGTACGGCAAAAAGTACCACTTTTTTACCTGAGAAAATATCTGCAGTTGTCATGCCTGCAGGACCTTCAGCACCCATGACCGTGAGTGTGCCTTCAGGAATTGTATCTCCAACTTTAATCGTCATAAATGACTCCAATTAATTAGTTTAAACTCAATTTTCTAGAAGGGTATATCGTCATCAAAGCCCATACCCTGTGCTGGCGCTGCGGCTTGTTGAGGCGCTGCTTGCTTTTGTTGAGCCTGTTGCGGCTCTGATTGAGCGTAATCTGGCTGTGACTGGTCGTAACCACCCTGCCCCTGACCGCCACGACTATCGAGCATTTGCATCTCGCTAGCGACGATTTCCGTGGTGTAACGATCTTGACCATCTTGACCCTGCCACTTGCGCGTGCGCAATGAGCCCTCGACATAAACCTTTGAGCCCTTCTTAACATACTGCTCTACAATCTCTGCTAGACGATTAAAAAACACCACGCGATGCCATTCAGTGCGCTCTTGCTGATCACCGGTATTTTTATCTTTCCAAGTTTCTGAAGTAGCAAGACTTAAATTAGTTACTGCGCCACCTGATGGCATATATCTTGTTTCTGGGTCCTGTCCACAGTTACCCACGATGATTACTTTGTTAATTCCGCGTGCCATTTTTTTCCCCTGTCTCTATGTGCGATGCAAAAAGGGCTGTAATTCAGCCACATTAATCGCCGTTTTATCAACCTTAATATAGGCGAGATCGTCGCCTTCTAAAAGTAGTATATCTTCAACTCCAACTATTGTTGAAACACTTTTTATAAATTCATTGGGTTTTCTTTCACCCACCTGCAAAATCATAGTTTGCAACGGTCTTGGTGAGGACATCTGTGTAGCTAATATTACCCATACAAGTAATAGCATTGCTAATAAAATTAGCAAGCCATCAACACCAAAACTGGATAGCCCCCATCCGCCTAAAACACCTCCCACAAAGGTGCCGAGAAACTGACAGGTTGAATAGATCCCCATGGCTGTTCCACGATTGCCCGCAGGAGACACCTTGCTCAACCATGAGGGCAAGAAAGCTTCTAATAAATTAAATGCGGCAAAATAGCTAAATAGCATTAACAGGGTCAATATTGATCCTTGCGTATTACCGAGAACAAACATAGAAAGCATCATCATCATAATGGCTGCAATAAAAAACGGTTTTTGCGCATTGCGCTTTTCTGCAACTATGATGGCCGGCACCATAGCGACAAAGCCACCCCCCAATAAACAGAGGTAAACCCACCATAGCTGATCCGCACCAATGGCTAGTTGTTGCACCAAAATACTCGGCACGACAACAAAGGCTGCCATCAGTGTTAGATGATGAAAAAATATCCCTATATTTAAACGAAATAATTCAGGCGATTTTAGGAGATGCCCTATTTGCTGAATATCCGTTTGAGTCTCTCGGTTATTGCGTAGGGAGATAGTTTTAGGAATCAGTGCAAATACTATAAAAAAGCCTGCCAGACCTAATATAGCTGTTATCCAAAAGATGCCAGACATACCAAAGTAAGTCGCAATTAAAGGACCAAGAATCATTGCGAGGGCAAAGGATGCGCCAATGCTGCCCCCTATGGTTGCCATTGCCTTGGTGCGATTCTGCTCTGCGGTAAAGTCTGTTACCAAAGCCATCAAAGTACTAGCAATTGCACCCATACCCTGCAATGCACGTCCAACAATTACACCCATGGCTGATTCTGACAACGCTGCTACCACACTGCCCAATACAAATAATGTAAGACCACCCAGAATAACCGGTCTACGTCCTATTTTATCGGATAATAAGCCTAGAGGAATTTGGAAAACCGCCTGCGTTAAACCGTAAATACCCAAGGCGAGACCGAGCAAAAATAAGTTGGAGTTTTGGTAGTCCGAAAAATACAGTGAGAGCACCGGTAAAACCATAAATAAACCGAGCATACGAAAACCATAGAGGCTAGCGATTGAGAGTACCGCTCGCTTTTCTATGCTGGAGTAATTTGATTCTGTAAGTTTGTTTGTCAATATAGTCGCTTAGTATTTGGATTAGCTTATATTTGCCTATAGTAACAGTCATACTGGTGCGGGAAAATAATAATCACATCATTTATTCATCTATCTTTCGTTCATAGAAGTAAAACATCCAAAATAGCCATTTTGCTTTGCCTGTATTTGGGCTTGCGACATATAATGGACCCTTTAACCTAAATAAAAGTAGCACTAATGGATACAATACTTGTTCGCGGAGCCAGAACCCATAACTTAAAAAATATCGACCTAGATATTCCTCGCGACAAGCTAATAGTAATTACTGGACTTTCAGGTTCGGGAAAATCATCTCTTGCCTTTGACACGCTTTATGCAGAAGGCCAAAGACGCTATGTGGAATCTCTTTCTACCTATGCGCGACAATTCCTTTCTATGATGGAAAAACCGGATATTGATCATATTGAGGGTCTGTCACCGGCTATTTCAATCGAACAAAAATCCACCAGTCATAACCCACGCTCAACGGTGGGCACCATAACCGAAATCTATGATTATCTGCGTCTGCTATTTGCTCGTGCTGGCGAACCACGTTGCCCCGATCATGATTTACCGCTTAAGGCGCAAACTGTCAGCCAAATGGTGGATCAGGTGCTGGCCCTACCTGAGGGCTCAAAATTGATGTTATTGGCGCCGGTGGTTAAGGATAGAAAAGGTGAGCATCTTCATCTTTTAGACAATCTGCGACGTCAGGGTTTTATTCGCGCTCGTATTGATGGTCTAATTTGTGACTTAGATGAAGCCCCTGCTTTGGACAAAAAGAAAAAACACAGTATAGAAGTGGTGGTTGACCGCTTTAAGGTCAAGGAAGGTATTGGCATTCGTATGGCTGAGTCTTTTGAAACCGCTCTCGCCCTAGCTGATGGTATCGCGCTTATTAGCTATATGGATGGTGACAATGAAGACCTTATGTTTAGCGCTAAATTTGCCTGTCCAATTTGTAACTATAGCCTAAGTGAATTAGAGCCCAAATTATTCTCGTTTAATAATCCCTTTGGCGCCTGTAAAACCTGTGATGGCTTGGGTGTACATCAATTTTTTGATGTAGATCGCATTATTCAACATCCTGAGGCATCAATTGCCGAGGGTGCTATTCGCGGCTGGGATCGACGTTCTTTGTTCTATTTTAATATGCTGAGCAGTTTGGCTGAGCACTATGATTTTGATATTGAAAAACCCTGGCAAGATTTATCGCCGCTTCATCAACAAAAGATACTATTTGGTAGCGATGATGAGGAAATTTCCTTTAACTATACCAATGATCGAGGCACTGTGTTTCGCCGTCAACATAGCTTTGAGGGTGTTATTCCCAATATGGAGCGTCGTTATAGGGATACTGAGAGCAATTCCGTTAGAGAGGATCTAAGCAAGTATATGACCACCTCTGACTGCCCTGATTGCGATGGCACCAGACTCTGTAAATCAGCGCGTAATGTTTATGTCGACGACAAGCGTATTGAAGATATTGTCGCCATGCCTGTGGGTGAATGTTTTGATTACTTTGAACAGATAAACCTTCCCGGTCGACAAGGAGAAATTGCAGAGAAAATTATTAAAGAAATACGCGATCGCTTTTGCTTCTTAGTTGATGTTGGTCTTAATTATCTTTCGTTGAATCGCAGTGCAGAAACTCTTTCTGGCGGTGAAGCACAACGAATAAGGCTGGCCAGTCAAATTGGTGCTGGCTTAGTGGGTGTTATGTATATTCTTGATGAGCCCAGTATTGGGCTACACCAACGAGATAATGAAAGACTTTTAAAAACCCTAATCCGTTTGCGTGACTTAGGCAATACAGTCATTGTTGTTGAGCATGATGAGGACGCTATCAAGGCTGCTGATTACATTATTGATATTGGCCCCGGAGCAGGTGTTCATGGCGGTGAAATTGTGGCCATTGGCGACAGCCAAGCAATTACCAAAAATCCAAGATCTGTGACTGGTCAATTTTTATCGGGCGATCGCGGTATTAGAGTCCCCAAAAAACGTCATTCAAGCAACGGTAAGTCACTAGATATCATGGGAGCAAAAGCCAACAATTTAACCGGCATTGATGCAACTATACCGGTTGGTTTGTTTACCTGTATTACCGGTGTTTCTGGTTCGGGGAAATCTTCTCTGATTAATGGCATCTTATATCCGGCAGCCGCAACAGCGTTAAATAAGGCCTCCACACTAAAACCTGCAGCTCATAAAGCCATCAATGGCTTGGATCATTTCGATAAATGTATTGATATTAATCAGAGTCCGATTGGCAGAACTCCGCGCTCTAACCCTGCAACTTATACCGGCATCTTTACCCCTGTTAGGGAACTATTTGCCGGCACACAGGAAGCCCGCTCCCGTGGCTATACCCCAGGTCGCTTTAGCTTTAATGTGAAAGGGGGTCGCTGTGAGGCCTGTCAGGGGGATGGTGTCACAAAGGTAGAAATGCACTTTTTACCTGATATTTATGTACCCTGCGATGTATGTCAGGGTAAACGCTACAATCGTGAAACTCTGGATATTACCTTTAAAGGCAAAAATATCCATCAGGTTCTGGATATGACAATTGAAGATGCTAGTGTTTTCTTTGAATCCATACCCAGTGTTTCGCGCAAATTACAAACTCTAATGGATGTTGGCCTCTCTTATATCAAGTTGGGACAGGCAGCCACCACATTATCTGGTGGTGAGGCGCAGCGAGTTAAGCTATCTAAAGAGCTTTCTAAAAGAGATACAGGCAAAACACTCTATATTCTTGACGAGCCTACAACCGGTCTTCATTTTCATGATATTGAACAGCTATTGTCAGTTCTGCATAGGTTGCGTGATCACGGAAATACAGTGGTAGTGATTGAGCACAACTTGGATGTTATTAAGACAGCCGATTGGATTGTCGACTTAGGACCGGAAGGCGGTGCCGGTGGCGGCACGATTGTAGCTGCAGGAACCCCCGAAGATGTGGCTAAGGTCAAAGGATCCCATACGGGTCGTTTCTTAAAAAAGCTGGTGTAATTTAAACTTTTCTGGCTTCGTATTCTTTAATTAACTGATCCATAGCCTGTTGATCAAATTCGCGAAGTCCGCTCAGGACAAGCTTTTTATCGCCACAACCAACAGTCTTACCAGAATCGTTAATAGCAAAGTGCAATGTCACATTGCCTCGTTTGCCTTCAACGTGCATATCAGCATTAATCAACTTGACCTCTGGCTTATTGAGTTCAAGATGATCTAAATTAAGTGACATGGATTGATACATCACCAGCGGTCGATTGTGATTAATCATTACCTGATGCTGTTCCATTAAGGGCACCAAAATATAGGGAAAACTGTGCCCTGAAAATGCAACATAACTTCTTACTAGATGTTCAATAGCATTTTTGTCGCTGTTATTTTCCCCCTCACGAACAACCGTAAGATAAGCTTTATCTCGCTCATCCTTGATAACCAATTCAGAGCTTTCTGATGTTGGAAAAGCGAGTAACTTATCTGCTGGCACCAGCCCTGAAAAATCAAAATTCATTTTTTCGCTTAAGCCATAATTATTTAGGCTTAGGGCAAAAAGTAGGTCACCTGGAACACAGAATCGTTTGGAATCTGGATCATGAATCGGGTTGTAATCATTACAAATTTGCTTTGCAAACTGACTACCCTGTTCACCACTAACACTAAATTGATTATCAGATTCTGTATAAAAAGATTGTAAAAACATGAGTTAGTCTAATTCCGATTCAAATTCTTCAAGTAGATCCAAAGGTTCCAGCTCCTGACCCTCAAGATCATGATTCCAATTAATCCCTGCCCTATGCACGTCTTCATGCATGCCCGTCAGCCAGTCATCTAAAAATTCTTCCATAGCTATAGCAACTGGCTTATAAACTGACCATTCTTCACTGCACAATTTTTCTGCTAATTTTTGCTCAGACCAAAATGGGATAACGCCCACATCAGTATCAATCTCTGATGCAACCATTGCCCAGTTTCCCTGAGCATCACAAAGCCCCCAAACACAGCCCAACTCAAGGCTTTCAACAACAAAGCGATCAAGGTTTTCTTGTTGGTCTTCAGATAATGGCTGCATCTCTATGCTCTTTTAACTTGCGACAGGTTAGAAGGCGCAATGTTAACCCCTTTAGTATTTACTCGCCAGCTTAAACTCTATACAAGTTTAAAATTAAAAATCATAGTTTAGCCCATCAGGCTATCTTTTTTACCTTAGATACGATGAAATTTTAGCCAGTTGAACGGGGTTTTTTGATAAACTTGCACGATGAATTTGAATAATAAATATCAAATGGGTACCGCTATTCACCACAATCTTTATAGACTGGGTCTTATTCGCGCGGTAGTTATTATTGGTCAATGCCTAGCACTTATATATTTTACTGTATTCAAGCCACTGGGCTTAGCTACAACCGAAATTGCATGGGTATTAGCTATCTATGCTTCCATTAGCATTGCAACCGCCAACAGAAGTCGTTTAAAAATTCCTATTACCAATAAAGAATTTTTTATCCATCTATTGGTAGATATTATTTTCTTTAGTGTATTGTTGTATTTTAGCGGCGGCGCATCCAATCCATTTATCTCGTATTATCTTATTCCTATAAGTATTGCTGCAATTACCCTACCCAGATCCTATACAGCCAGCATTGCTCTAATAGCCCTGTCTGGATACAGTCTTTTGCTGACCTATTATATTCCAGTTATGGCGATTGCTCCCTCGCATATGGGGCATACCATGGCTGGCAATAACCTACATATTATTGGCATGTGGGCTAATTTTGCTATCAGCGCGGCAATTATTAGCTACTTTGTTAGTCAAATTGCTAGAGAATTAGAACTTCAGCAGCAAAAGATTGCTGAACATCGAGAGCAACAACTAGAGAATGAGCAACTTCTAGCCATTGGCACACTGGCTGCCGGAACTGCTCATGAGCTGGGCACGCCCCTAAATACCATGAGGCTTTTAGTCGATGAAATGCAGCAAGCTGAGAATGGCAACAAAGATATTGCCCTGTTAAGCCAACAAATAGATCAATGTAAAATCACTCTAAAACAGCTGCAATCTACAGCCAATGAGTCCTCTAGCAATCAATATTCAACTCAGTCATTGCAAGGCTACTTTGATCAATTAATTGAACGATGGCAGTTAATGCGCCCCGAACTAAACGCCAAAGTTAATTACGATAAAAGCGAATATCCAGCACCAGATATTCGTTTTCATCCAACCATTGCCCAATCAATTTTGAATTTATTAAATAATGCTGCAGATGCCAGCCCAACTGGGGTTGAGGTCAGTATTAGTTGGTCTGATGTTGAAGTTATCCTATGCATAAAAGACTTTGGCGAGGGATATCAAACCACAACCTCCAGCGACCTCAAGCCCTTCTCCACTAATAAAGCAGATGGCTTAGGTTTAGGCTTATTCCTGTCACAGAATACTGTGACGCGATTTGGTGGATCAATCAGCTTAGACAAGCTCCCTGAGGGCGGCACACTCACCAAGCTATGCCTGCCCATTAATCTAACCAAGAATCCTGAGGCTTGATCTTGAAATACCTTATTGTTGATGATGATCAAGCTTTTTGCGAGGTGCTATCCAGAGTTTTAGAGCGCCAAGGGCATTCTGTTATCAGTGCGAATAATGGCACTCAAGCAGCGGCACTTTGTGACAGTGAGCCCAGTATTAAACGAGTGATTTTAGACCTAAAATTAGAGCAAGAATCTGGGTTATCTATTTTGGTCGATATCAAGCAACGATTACCCCAGGCTGAAATCTTAATTTTAACTGGATACTCAAGTATCTCGACCGCAGTCGAAGCCATCAAATTAGGTGCTGTAAACTATTTATGTAAACCCGCCAATGCAGAAGATATAGTGAATGCTTTTTCATCCTCAGATAAACCATTGGAATCTATTTCAGCAACACCCACCTCGGTGAATCGCCTTGAGTGGGAACATATTCAGCGGGTACTTAATGATAATGATGGCAATATTTCAGCCACCGCACGAAGTCTGGGAATGCATCGCCGTACATTACAGCGAAAGCTTCAGAAAAAACCCAGTAAAAGTTAGTTAACAGTTTTCTCTCGCCATAATAATGGCATCTTCAGTTCCCAAACCATTGCGATAGTAGTCCTTTCTTTCACCAATTTGCACAAATCCTAGTCGTTGATATAAACGAATAGCGCGGCAATTACTAACACGAACTTCAAGAAAAACCGATTCAATACTATCTGGCAAAGAATCAATAATCAGCGACAGCAGTAGCTGACCATAGCCCTGACTTTGCGCCTGTGGATGAATTGCTATTGAATGAAGTTCAGCCTGTTGTGCAACCATAGCAACCACGGCAAAGCCAATAATTTCTTGTTTCTCTGTTATGACTAGTAGTTTACTCAATGATTCAATAAACAACTGATCTGACCATGGATAGGGAGAGGTTAACTGTTCAATGGCCTTTATCTGGGGTAAATCAGACTCATTAGCATAGCGAAAATCAATATCGGGATGCTGCTCCAGCAAGGCAACAGTCGCGAGATTGGGTAACGCCAAAAACTGGCTCATAATTTAGCTCAAATCAGCCTGTGACGAAAGATAGCCACTAATCACATTCCACGCTTCTCGCTTGGTTTGTGGCTGACTTAGCATTGTTTCAAGTGATGGAATTAATAACGCAGTCACTGATTGAGAAAGGCTCACAGATCCATTATTAATTTGACCCTTTTGCTGCTCTGATAAAAGCCAATTTTGCGGTAATTCACCTAAAAACAAAGCCGTTTTTGTGGGCTTTGAAGCAAGTCTAGAACTTATAAGAGTCGATAAAAACTCCCTAGCATCGACCTCATCACCCGACATACTTGGATGAGGAGGCCAATTAACAATATCAAACTGCGGCAAAGAAACTAGGTTTTGATCGATAGCTCGAAGAATATTTTTTAAAAGACTAATTTGTGACTGATCTGGTAGCTGGTCATCAACCGCTGATACCACTAAAAGTTGATCACTGGGCTGCCAGAAGACAAATTTTAAGGCTAAATCTTGTTTAACTTCTGTCTCTGCACTTATTGAACTAGCCTTGACAGTAGTCGACTTAATGGGCTTTTCTGTGACTGCTTCAATGACTGATGCTATATCAGCAATCTCAGCCACCGAAGGCTCATCAATAACTTGAGGTGTAGCCTGTATTATTTCAGTCACTTCATCAGAAATAATATCTTTGGGCTGATACTGAACAATACCCAGTGTCTTTAGATACTGGTTACGAAGTTCAATATTATGCCCCTCGGACACTAGACACCACCCAATTGCGGATGCAATCGGCCAGGGTTACCCATTAGCGTCAATGCATTCAAATAAGCTTTTGCACTGGCCAAAAGAATATCGGTATCTGCACCCTGCCCATTAATAATACGGCCATCTTTTTCTAGACGAACAGTGACTTCACCCTGAGAATCAGTGCCCTCTGTGACCGCATTAACTGAATAAAGCTGCAAATTGGTTTGGCTATTAATTAGCTTTTCAATGGCATTAAATATAGCATCCACGGCACCGTCACCAGAGGCCTCAGACTGATGTTCTTTGTCTTTGTAGTTAATACAAATTTTAGCCTTGGGTAACTGTCCAGTTTTGGTCAACACCTCAAGATCAATCACAGTAATAGCATCGTCTTCGGCTTCTATTTGCACATCAGAGACCAATGCTTGGAGGTCTTCATCAAAGATCTCGCGCTTCTTATCAGCCAAGTCTTTAAATCGAGAAAATGCCTGATTAAAGTCATCCTTGCTTTCGAAACTAATACCTAATTCCTCTAAACGAGCAGCAAAAGCCGCTCGACCCGACAGCTTACCCAACGATAATTTATTAGTACTCCAGCCAACATCTTCCGCCTTCATAATCTCGTAGGTTTCACGGAACTTTAAAATACCGTCCTGATGAATACCCGATTCATGAGCAAAGGCATTAGCGCCCACAATGGCCTTATTCGGTTGCACCGGAAAACCAGTAACAGTTGAAACCAAGCGAGAGGATGGAACAATCTGCGTAGTATCAATATTGGTTTGTACTGGGAAAATATCCTTGCGCGTGCGAATAGCCATAACAATTTCTTCAAGGGAGGCATTACCTGCCCTTTCACCCAAACCATTAATCGTACATTCAACCTGCCTAGCACCAGCCTTAACAGCCGCCAAGCTATTGGCAACCGCAAGACCAAGATCATTGTGACAGTGCACAGAAAAAATGGCTTTGTCGGCATTTGGTACAGTGTTTAAAAGACGCTCAATCATTGCACCATATTCACCTGGATCGGTGTAACCAACGGTATCTGGCAAGTTAATAGTGGAAGCGCCAGCATTAATCACTGCCTCAGTGATCTGGCACATAAAATCAAATTCCGTGCGACTGGCATCTTCCAAGGAAAACTCAACGTCATCAATTAAGCCGCGCGCCAATTTTACCGCTGATATTGCCTGATCCATTACCTGATCGGGTTCCATTTGCAGCTTGTATTTCATATGTATTGGCGAGGTCGCAATAAAAGTATGAATACGCCCTGCCTCAGCACCCTTAAGCGCTTCTGCAGCGGCTTCAATATCGCCTTTCACCGCACGAGAAAGACTACATATTCGACTATTTTTTACCGTATTAGCAATCGCCTGTACCGCATCAAAATCACCCTGACTAGATACAGCAAACCCTGCTTCAATAACATCCACACGAAGCTTTTCAAGAGCCTTGGCAATACGAACCTTCTCATCCTTGGTCATCGATGCGCCAGGGCTTTGCTCGCCATCGCGCAATGTAGTATCAAAAATTACTAAATTTTCTTTTGCATTCATGGTTGTATTCCTGAACAACTGCCTTCAGTAGAAAGCAGTATTGTAAAACTAATTTACCCATAAGGGCACAGAATTCCACTTGTAAAGCGAATATTACAAGCGAAAGATAGAATTATTTTAGAAAAAGTAAGAAGCCCCTCAGGGCAGGAGGTACACAACAAGAACAACCAAGCCAGTTAAAGCTCGATTTCTAGCAATTAGATTGTTGTTTGAAAAATTTAACATAACCAAAGAATAGCAAACATCATTAATAAAATCGAGTTTCGGTAATACCGCATAAATCTGATTACGAGGTGTGGATTATGATTAGGCCGTCTATTCTTAAAAAATAATCGC
>JAYQEC010000024.1:0-15887 GCA_038138645.1 Porticoccaceae bacterium
CCAAAATTAGACATATTAATATTATCGGTAATAAAAGTTTTACTGAGAAAGAGCTTCGCGAAGATTTTGAGCAAAACGAAACTGGCTTCTGGTCCTTTATCAGCGGAAATGATAAATATTCGAGAGAGAAGCTAACCGGTGATATAGAAACCCTTGAAACCTGGTATCTGGATCGTGGTTATTTGGCGTTTGAAGTTAAAAATACACAGGTTTCTGTTAGTGCTGATAAAAAATCTGTGTTTATTACCATTACCATAGATGAGGGAAGCACTTACACAATCAGTGATATTGAGCTTTCGGGTGAGTTGAAAATCCCCGAAAAGGACATTCGTGCCATGATTTTGATGCGAGAAGGTATGCGTTTTTCTCAGGCATTAATGACTACCTCAAGCGAGCTTATTACTCGTCGCTATGGCAATGAGGGTTATACCTTCGCGAAAGTTGAGGGCTACCCAGAGTTAAATAAAGAAGATAACACCGCCACAGTGACCTTTGTCTTGATGCCTGGAATGAGGTCCTATGTTCGTCGTATTGAGTTTAGAGGTAATACCAAAACAGAAGATGAGGTATTGCGACGCGAAATGCGGCAAATGGAAGGCTCATCCGCAAATAATGCTCTAATTGAGACATCTAAGGTGAGACTGGAGCGTCTAGGCTATTTTAAGGAAGTTAACGTTGAAAATATTCCTGTTCCTGGGGTTAATGACCAGATTGATGTGGTCTATACAGTGGAAGAACAACCCTCGGGCTCAATTGGCGCCAGTATTGGTTATGCGCAGGGCTATGGCACAATTTTGGGTGCCAATCTATCTGAGAACAATTTCCTAGGTTCGGGAAGACAGCTTTCTGTGGGTATTAATCGCAGTACCTATCAAGAATCTTTGAATCTAAGTTTCACAGAGCCTTACTTTACCGTTGATGGTGTCAGTGTAGGTTACAGTATTTTTGCCCGTGAAACCGACTATAACCAAATCAATGTTTCAAGTTTTTCAACTAATGCCAAGGGTGCCAATGTGAGTTGGGGTTATCCCATTTCTGAGATAGAACGCGTTGGTTTTGGGGTGGGTTATGAAAATTTAGATATTCGTTATGGAAACTACGCCTCTCAGGAAATAAGAAACTTTATCGATACTAATGGTAGTAAATTTGATGTCTTTAATTTAAATCTAAACTGGCGCAAATCAACATTAAACCGCGGCATGTTTGCAACCCGAGGTGCTTCACAAAGATTGGCGCTTAACGTTGCCTTGCCAGGTTCTGGCTTAGAATATTACAAGGCGACTTACAAGGGACAATATCTTCGAGGTTTAACTCGCTCACTTTCTCTTAAGCTTCGCGCTGATCTAGGCTATGGTGAAAGTTATGGTGATACATCGCAGTTACCATTCTTTAAGAATTTTTATGGTGGCGGCTTTGGCTCTGTCCGGGGGTTTGAATCCAACAGTTTGGGGCCTCAGGATACCCCTTGCTCTGGTTCAGCGGAAAGCTGTAATAACGCGTTAGTTTATAATCGTCCTGATCCTATTGGCGGCAATGTGCAAATTGAATTTGGCTCTGAAATTATTTTTCCTATGCCCTTTGTTAAAGATAACCGCTCAATGCAATCGGCGTTTTTTATTGATGCCGGAAATATTTTCAACACTAAATGTGGTGATACGCAGTTAAATTGCTTCAAACCTGATGCGAGTGAGTTAAGATACTCAGTAGGGGTTGGAGTAACTTGGTTAAGTGCAATGGGTCCACTGACCTTTAGCTACGCAAAACCATTTAATGCCAGTGAATATGATGAAACAGAAAACTTTCAGTTTTCTCTAGGCAATCAATTTTAATTTTTCGAATAAGGGTTAGAAAAAATGATCATAAAAATAGCAAAGGCAATGAGCTTATGGACAATGCTAGGAACTTTGGCATTTATGCCAGTTGCCTCAATGGCTGATTCGGCCAGTAAGATTGCGGTAGTGGATGCAAAAGTAGCTATATTTGGTTCAAAAACTGCGCAGAAATACCTTAAAACCTTTGAAGAAAGTGCCGATTTTCTGAGCTTAAAAGCAAAATATGAGAGTTCATCGGCTGATTTTCAGGCTATGGCAAAAGAAGCGGAAACACAAAGTTTGACTTGGTCTGCCGAACAGTTAGCCGAGCACCAGAAAAAAATGAGTTATGTCAAAGCAGATGCCGAGCTTGCCATTCAAAAAATCAGTGCAGAGCAAAAACAGCTAGAACAACGAATTTTGCAAAATCTTGCGCCATTAGTTGAGGAATCGATTCAAGAGCTTGTAAAAGAACAGGGTATAACTCTTTTGTTACGTGCTGAGTCTGTTTTATTTGCAACACCAGAGACCTCAATTACCAAACAGGTTGCAGATCGAATTGATATTAAATCTGAGCAAAAGCCAGAGTAAATAGGGGTCTGGATAATTTAATGTCTAAATCATATACCCTTAAGGAGATAGCCGAATTTCTTGATGCCAAGGTGCAAGGAGACGATGCGGCTATTATTTCTGGCTTGGGCACTCTAAGTTCTGCGTCGAGTAATGATTTAGCCTTTGTAAGTAATCCAAAATATATTGATCAATTGGCAACCACTCAAGCGGGCGCTGTGATCTTGGCATCAGGGCTGGCGGAAAAGTATCAGGGAACTTGTTTGTTGGTAGACGATGCCTATCTAAGTTATGCCAAAATAAGCCTTTGGTTTGATAGAACTCCAGAAACAAAAGAGGGCATTCATCCCTCTGCCTGCATCGATGCTAGCGCTCAAATTGCTGATTCTGTGTCCATTGGGCCCAATGTGGTCATAGAGGCCAATGTAAACATCGCTAGTGGCTCGGTGATTAAAGCCAATACGGTAATTGGTGCTCGTTCGGAAATCGGTGAAAACGCATTAATAGCGGCTAATGTAACGATTTATCATGATGTGCGTATCGGCGATCGAGTGACCATTCACAGTGGTGCTGTGATTGGTGCAGATGGTTTCGGTTTTGCGCCCAATGGTGGCAAGGGTTGGCAAAAAATTAGTCAGATTGGCGGTGTTGTTATTGGTGATGATGTTGAGATTGGTGCTTCAACAACAGTAGATCGTGGCGCTATCAATGATACACAGATTGGCAATTCTGTAATCCTTGATAACCATGTCCAAATTGCGCACAACGCTATTATTGGTGATAACTGCGCAATGGCAGCCTATGCTGGTGTAGCTGGAAGTACAGTTTTGGGTAAAAACTGTGTGCTTGCAGCTGGAGCACATGTGGTGGGTCATGCCAGTTTATGTGACAATGTACAGCTGATGGCGCATACATTAATATTTAAAGATATTAAACAGCCTGGCTCCTATTCGTCAGCTGCTATGCCGCCTATGGCAACCGCAGACTGGTTAAAAAATTCGGTGCGAGTGGGCCAGCTAAATGAAATGGCACTACGCATTAAAAAATTAGAAAAAAAACAAAATGATTGAGTTTAAACTTAAATAAAAATTCTAAGTTAAAAAATTCACAGTCTATCAAGTGGAAACGCAATGAATGTAAACGAAATAATGAAACTTCTGCCTCATCGATATCCTTTTTTATTGGTTGATAGAGTGCTTGAAATTGAACCCCATAAACGAATAGTTGCCTACAAGAACGTTACTTTTAATGAGGATGTTTTTAATGGTCATTTCCCTGGGGCGCCTATTTTTCCGGGAGTAATGATTGTTGAGGCCATGGCTCAGGCTTCTGGTATTTTAGGTTTTGTATCCTCTGGCCTAACCGCAGAGGATGGCAAGCTTTTCTTATTTGCGGGTGTCGATAAGGCGCGTTTCAAGAAGCCTGTGGTTCCAGGAGATCAGTTGACCCTGACTTCAGAAGTGGATACCGTTAAACGCAATATGTGGCGCTTTAATACTAGCGCATCAGTCGATGGTAAGGTTTGCTGTGAGGCAACCTTACTCTGTGCCTATCAGGATAGAGATAAAGTAGTGTGATTGATTCTCAAGCGATTATAGATCCCTCAGCAACTATTGGCGAAAATGTCAGTATTGGCCCCTGGACAGTGATTGGTCCAGATGTTGTGATTGGCGATAACTGCCAGATTGCTTCTCATGTGGTGATTCGAGGTCCCTCTGTTATAGGCGCTAATAATAAAGTCTATCAATTTGCCACGATTGGTGATGATACCCCTGATCTTAAGTACAAAGGTGAGCCCACCAAGTTAATTATGGGCGATAATAATGTTATACGTGAGGGTGTCACTATTCACCGAGGCACGGTCCAAGACCGAAGTGAAACGGTAATAGGTAATAACAACCTCTTAATGGCCTACGCCCATGTGGGGCATGATTCGGTTATAGGCAATCATGTAATAATGGTGAATAATTCCAGTCTAGCTGGGCATGTAACTGTTGGAGACTGGGCAATTCTATCGGGTTATGCGCTTATCCATCAGTATGTATCGGTTGGTGCGCATAGCTTTATCGGCCCAGCCGCCTTTAGTTACCATGATGTTCCCGCTTTTGTGACGGCCTTTGGCAGTCCTGCAGAGCCTAGAACCATTAATAAAGAAGGGCTAAAGCGTCGTGGCTTTACTGCAGATCAAATTGCCTTGGCCAATAAAGCATACAAATTGCTTTATCGTCGTGGTCTTTCCTTAGAGGAAGGCATTGAGGCAATTGCTGAACTAGGAGACGATGTGGTGATACAGACATTGCTCAATTCTCTAAAAACCTCTACTCGCGGTATTATTCGCTAGATCATGTTGGAGGCTCCTGTCTTTGCCATTGTCGCTGGTGAAACATCCGGTGATCTATTAGGTGCGGACCTTATTCAAGGCTTAAAGAAACAATACCCCAATGCTATTTTCGAGGGGATTGGCGGGCCTAAAATGCAATCTCAAGGGTTTAACTCGTTATTTGAAATGGAACGACTTTCAGTGATGGGTCTTTGGGAACCGCTAAAACGGCTACCTGAATTACTGTCTATTCGTCGTTCAATTATTAAGCGTTATTCTCGTCGTAAACCTGTGGTGTTTATCGGTATTGATTCGCCAGACTTTAATGCCAAAATTGAGCAAAAGCTGCATGCTGCAGGTGTAAAAACTGTGCATTACGTAAGCCCATCTGTCTGGGCATGGCGTCAGGGACGTATCAAGAATATAAAACGCTCCATTGACTTAATGCTGACGCTTTTTCCCTTTGAAGCGGGATTTTATCAACAGCATCAGGTGCCGGTTTGTTATGTGGGTCACCCACTAGCCAAAAAGTTTCCTAAAAAGCCCAATATATCCGGTGCAAGACAGCAGTTAAACCTCGACCAAGATAAGCCAACGCTCTGCATTATGCCTGGGAGTCGTAGTGCTGAGGTGGAGTTGATGGCTGAGCTTTTATTAGATGCTGCGGCCAAAGCTTCCAAGGATCTAGGGGCAGAGCTACAGCTAGTGATGCCCGCGGCTAATCAGGCAAGATTTGATCAGTTGCAGAAAATACTAAAAACAAAAGCCATTGAGGTCACATTGCTCAAGCAGCAGTCTCATTTGGCAATGGAAGCAGCCGATGCAGTCTTGCTGACCTCTGGCACCACGGCTTTGGAAGCCATGCTACTTAAAAAGCCAATGGTAGTGGGTTATCGAATGAATCCACTGTCCTTTAAAATACTGTTTCCTTTAATTAAAACGGCCTATGTTTCATTGCCTAACTTATTGGCCAATCAGTTATTAGTGCCCGAATTAATTCAAGAGAAAGCGACCGTGGAAACCTTATCTGCAGAGGTGGTCAATCTCTTTAAAACAAACAGTTCTGGATTAGTTGAGCAGTTTGATCAATTACACCAAAAGTTATCCTTAGATTCTTCTGAATTGGCAACCCTGGCCATTTCACAGCTGATAGCGAGCGAATAGGGCGCATGGAACAATGGCATGCTCCTAAAAATATTAAATATCTCGCCGGTGTTGATGAGGTCGGGAGAGGGCCGCTAGCAGGCGATGTGGTTACAGCGGCGGTTATTTTGCCAGCCAAGCATAGTATTCAGGGTTTAGCTGACTCGAAGGTGCTCACACAACACCAAAGAGAATCACTGTATAAAGAGATTGTAGAGCAAGCTCTATGCTTCTGTGTGGCGAGGGCCTCAGTAGCAGAAATTGATCAGTACAATATTTTACAATCGACCATGATGGCTATGCGTCGAGCAGTGATTGGTTTGCAAATAAAGCCAGACTTTGTCGCTGTTGATGGAAATCGAGTGCCCCAATGGGAATATCCCTCCGAAGCCGTGGTCAAGGGCGATGGACGCGTTGAAGTGATTAGTGCGGCATCAATTATTGCGAAAGTGGTTCGCGATAGAGAAATGGTGGCGTTCGATGCCAAATATCCGGGATATGGATTTGCCAAAAATAAAGGCTATGGTACAGCGCAACATATGGAAGCTTTAAAACGTTTGGGTGCTACACCAATTCATCGACGATCCTTTGCGCCTGTGAGTGAAAATTTGTTACCAGAACAGCAATCGTTACTGTAAATTTTAAACGCTTTGGCTTGAGTTAATTGGGTTGAAGCTTTACATTTAATTCTATGAAAAAATTTCTGTCTATAACCATAATAAGAATGCATTATGACCACTGAATTTGTCCATCTTCGTCTGCATTCCGAGTACTCACTTGTTGATGGGCTTGTGCGTATTAAACCCTTGGCTAAGAAAGTGGCTGAGATGGGTATGCCGGCGGTAGCACTGACAGATTTCAATAATTTTTTTGGCCTTATTAAGTTTTACAAAGCGGCACAGGGCAGTGGTGTTAAGCCCATTCTGGGTGCCGATGTGTTGGTCTCTAGCCTGTCAGAGGGAACGCCTACGCAGTTAGTGTTGCTCGCTGCCGACAATCAGGGGTATAGAAACCTTACTCAGCTAATATCTCGCGCCTATCTTGAGGGTCAGCGTCAAGCGGTTCCAGTTATTGAGCATTCATGGTTAACCTCGCATAGTGAGGGGCTTATCGCCTTATCCGGCGGTCGACTGGGTGAGGTTGGAATTGCATTAGTTTCTGGACGCGAAGCCGAAGCAAAAGCCGCCCTTGTTGAAATGATGAATATTTTCCCCAATCGTTTTTATCTGGAATTGCAGCGAACCAGTAGAGCTGACGAAGATGATTATATTCACTCTGCAGTAAGTTTGGCCGAGCAATGTGACTGTCCTGTAGTAGCTACCAATGATGTTCGCTTTGTAGAGTCGGGTGAGTTTGAAGCTCATGAGGCAAGGGTCTGTATTTATGAAGGGCGAGCACTGGATGATCCACGTCGTGAGCGACGATATTCAGAGAGTCAATACTTAAAAAGCTCTGAGGAAATGGCAGAGTTATTTAGTGATATTCCAGAGGCGCTCGAAAATACGGTAGAAATCGCCAAACGATGTAATGTCGAACTCAGCTTTGGCGAATATTTTTTACCCGATTACCCCATTCCAGAGGGTATGACCATTGATGAATTCTTGGTCCAAGTGTCTGAAGAAGGTCTTGAGGCACGACTTGCCAGTCTATTTGATCCCAATGCTGACGGTTATCAGCAAACCCGTGAAGCCTACTATAAACGGCTTAAATTTGAATTAGATATTATTATTCAGATGGGCTTTCCGGGTTACTTCCTTATTGTTATGGACTTTATTCGTTGGGCCAAAGATAACCAAATTCCAGTGGGGCCAGGGCGAGGTTCAGGTGCCGGTTCGCTGGTGGCCTATGCCTTGAAAATTACTGATCTAGACCCGATTGAATACGACTTGCTGTTTGAAAGATTCCTAAATCCTGAGCGGGTCTCCATGCCTGATTTCGATATCGATTTCTGTATGGAAGGACGCGATCGCGTGATTGCCTATGTTGCCGAGCGCTACGGGCGCAATGCAGTATCACAAATTGTTACCTTTGGAACCATGGCCGCTAAGGCGGTGGTTCGTGATGTGGCTCGGGTTCAGGGTAAATCCTATGGGCTAGCAGATAAGCTATCTAAGATGATTCCTTTTGAGGTGGGTATGACCCTCGAAAAAGCGCTGGAAGAAGAGGAGTCGTTACAGGAATTTCTTAAACAAGATGATGAAGCCTCAGAAATATGGTCTATGGCTTTGCAACTTGAGGGTATTTCCAGAAACTGCGGTAAACACGCGGGTGGTGTAGTAATAGCGCCCACGGAAATCACCGATTTTTCCCCTATCTACTGTGATGATACAGGTTCAGGCGTTGTTACTCAGTTTGATAAAAATGATGTTGAAGAAGCAGGGTTAATTAAGTTCGACTTTCTTGGGCTGAGAACTCTTACCATTATTGATTGGGCGGTGCAGATGATCAATAAGGATCGCGCAGCCAACAGTGAAGAATTACTCAATATAGAAAATATCCCGCTAGATGATCAAAAAACCTTTGAACTGATGCAACGTGCCGAGACAACCGCCGTATTCCAGTTGGAATCACGGGGTATGAAGGAGCTAATCAAAAAACTTGGCCCTGACCGCTTTGAAGATATTGTGGCACTGGTTGCTCTGTTTAGACCCGGCCCTTTGCAATCGGGCATGGTCGATGACTTTATTAATCGTAAAAAGGGTCGTGCTGAAGTTAGTTATCCACATTCACAGTATCAACATGAGTCATTGAAGCCCGCACTAGAACCTACCTACGGCATTATTCTGTATCAAGAGCAAGTTATGCAGATTGCACAGGAAATGGGTGGCTATACGCTAGGCGGTGCTGATTTGTTGCGTCGTGCTATGGGTAAAAAGAAAGCCGATGAGATGGCCAAGCAACGTGAATTGTTTGTTACAGGGGCTATCGAAAAAGGTCATAGCGAATCACTGGCATCTAATATCTTTGATTTGATGGAAAAGTTTGCTGGCTATGGTTTTAACAAATCGCACTCAGCGGCTTATGCGCTGGTAGCCTATCAAACTGGCTGGTTAAAAACCCATTATCCCGCAGAATTTATGGCGGCTACTATGTCATCGGATATGGATAAAACCGATAAAGTAGTGACCTTTATCGATGAGTGCCGGTCGATGGAGTTAGAGCTCTTGCCGCCTGACGTTAATCGCGGTCGTTACCAATTTAGCGTGGGTGATGAGGGGCAGGTTATTTATGGTTTGGGAGCCATTAAAGGGCTTGGCGAAGGTCCAATTGAAAATATTATCCAATCCAGAGAGCAGGGTGGTGCCTTTACCGATCTATTTGATTTCTGTGCCAGAGTCGATGGGCGAAAAGTCAATAAAAGAGCACTTGAAGCGCTTATTCGCAGCGGGGCACTGGATGAAATTGGACCAGAAGGTGAAATAGGTTATCGTCGAGCGGTTATGCTTGCAGCTATGGATCAGGCTTTAAAAATGGCTGAGCAACAGGCGCGTGATGTCAGTAGTGGTATGAGCGATCTGTTTGGCGGTGCAATGGTTGAGAGTAAGCAGCAAAATCCCTATAAGGATCATATTAAAGTTAAACCTTTTACGGTTAAAGAGCGCCTTGGTGGTGAAAAAGACACTCTAGGTCTCTATCTTACGGGTCACCCGATTGATGAATATGAAGATGAGCTAAAGTATATGCTGCCACAGCGTATTGTTGATCTTCGTTCGGATAAAGAAAAAACCACGGTATACGGTATGGTGGTTGGAATGCGCGTTCTTAAAAATAAGCGCGGCGATAGCTTTGCCTTTATCACGTTGGATGATAAAAGTGGCCGTCTTGAATTGTCGGTATGGGCAGACCAATTTGATATGTATCGAAATATTCTCAATAAGGATGCCTTAGTTGTGGTGAAGGGTGCTGTGTCAGAGGATAGCTACACGGGTGGGCTGAAAATGGTAGCTGAGTCGATTCAGTCCATTTATGAGGCGCGCTGTAGCAAGCTCGAAAAGCTTCGCATCTCTGTCACTAAATCCGATATAGGCAATGGCTGGGTCAATGACTTTGAAAACTCATTAGGTGAGTATAGAGATGGTTCCTGTCCCGTGGTCCTAGAGTACTCGCATCCCACCGCAGCTGGTCAATTTAGCCTTGGAGAACAGTGGCTAGTGCAACCCAAGGACGAGCTGATTTCACGCTTGAAGGACCAATTTGGCTCTGCTAATGTCAATCTAGACTATGGTTAATGCTATTTTGATCGTCGCATTGATTAACTGACTGTAAATATATAAAACTGGGCTAGCGATAATCGCACTAGAGGTTTAAAATAGCACATCAAAATAATAACGCCCTTGGCCAACAGAGACTGAGAACCGCATGAATTTAAATTATTTATCTTTTGAACAGCCCATTGCTGACTTAGAAGGGAAAATTGAAGAGCTACAGTTGGTTGGCAACGATAGCGATATCAATATTGCTGAAGAAATTTCTAAATTGCGTGAAAAGTCACGTAAGTTAACTGAGAATATTTACTCAAAACTTACCCCATGGGATGTTGTACAGGTAGCCAGACATCCACAGAGACCCTATGCCTTAGACTATATCCAACGCATATTCACCGATTGGGAAGAAATGCATGGCGATCGTCACTTTGGTGATGACAATGCAATTGTGGGTGGAGTCGCTCGTCTCAATGGCACGCCAGTGATGGTTATTGGTGAAGAAAAGGGGCGCGGTGTTAATGATAAAGTTATGCGTAACTTTGGTATGCCCAAAGCTGAGGGTTACCGTAAAGCGCTTCGTCTTATGGAATTAGCCGAGCGTTTCAATCTACCTGTAATTACTCTGATTGATACTCCGGGAGCCTATCCGGGCATTGATTCTGAAGAGCGAAATATCTCAGAATCTATTGCGCAAAATCTTGCCGTTATGTCACGCCTTAAAACCCCGATTATCTGTACCGTTATTGGTGAGGGTAGCTCAGGTGGTGCATTGGCGATCGGTGTGGGAGATAGATTGAATATGCTGCAGTACAGCACCTATTTTGTAATCTCTCCAGAAGGTTGCGCCAATATTATTTGGAAAACTAGTGAAAAAGCCCCTCTAGCGGCAGAAGCCATGGGTGTAACCTCAGATAATCTTGAGCAATTAGGTATTGTTGACGAGACTATTCCAGAGCCTCTGGGTGGCGCGCATCGAGATATTGATACCATGAGCGAAAATCTTAAACAGCATCTAACAGCTCAGCTTGAAGAGCTGCAAAAGATACCTACAGACCAGCTTTTAGAGCAACGCTACCAGCGCGTAATGTCTTACGGTAACTAGTTTAAACTAGCTAACCATCCTTTAGTAACGATATCGCCGCCAATGCCTCTGGGTCATTAGACTTAAGCTTGTTGGCGATATGGTGCTGAAAGAAATAATGAAAATCCTTGTTCTTATCAGCCGCATAGAGGCAGTCATCACCAGGTAGCACAGGTGTGCATACCATTTTAGATTCATCGGTAATCATAGCTTGAATGGTGCCATTGTTTAGCAGCCGCCAGCTAATAACCTCTTTAAGCGTAATGCTAGAAAAGCCATCATCAGATAAAACCGCATGGGTGCCGATAGAATCAGGCACCTCTTGGATAACATCCTGTTCAGAATCACACTGATAATCGTAATAATCAGCGGCAGTTTCTAGCTCGACCACCTTATGCAGGGGAGCAGTAAAAAATAGCTCCTCAACACCCTGATCAAAATAGCCTTGCCACTGACCATTTAGCGGATCATTGATTTCATCACAGGCGATTAGTTCATCCAGCCAAGGCACTAAGCCAATAACTTCGCCATTGGTTCTAAGTCCCCAAGCTAGGACTCTTACAGAGAATAGTTTTTCAGGATTTTGAGCATTGCTATAAAGCATTTCTAGGCCGTCAAGTTCCGGCGCGATACGAATTATTTTATTGTCAGAAAGTTCAGAGATTGGTTTGCGAGTGAAAATATCAATTACATTGTCCACGGGGTGATCAATGGCGTGGTTAGGCATGGATACATCTCCTTCTGGTAGTCGATGGTCGAAACAGCTAACACTACATAAGGTACTCCAGATTTTTAAAAAGCACAACAGTTTGTGCTTTTTAAATTCTACTTATTTGTGATTTTTTATAATTATCTAAAATTTTGAGTTAAAATAAAGCCAATTCAAAGGGGTTAAATTTTGTTAAACCATTCAACTAAGTCGGCGATTAAGTTAAATTTATCTGAACAGCAGCGATTAGATTTAATCAGTGCGGTGTTTACTGATAATTTTTTTAAAACTGAAAACACACAACTTATTGGCGGTGCAGACGAACCTCTTTATACCCCATCCTTAATTACTGAAAAGCCGCATCAATTATTTTTTAGAGAAAATTTTGTCTCCAGCGCGCTGCATGAAATAGCTCATTGGTGTATTGCCGGAAAACAGCGGCGGTTACAGCAAGATTTTGGTTATTGGTATCAGCCTGATGGCCGCACTGTTGATGAGCAAGCGCAGTTTGAATCGATGGAAGTAAAGCCACAAGCCTTAGAGTGGATATTCTCCAATGCCTGCGGTCAGAAATTTAATCCAAGTGCTGATAATTTAAATGCTTGTGAGGATGATAAGGCTGACGATATTCACTTTAAACAGGCATTGATTAAGCAGGCAAGACAATGGTGTAAAAGCCAGCAATTACCGCCAAGAGCGAAGATTTTTATTGAGGCATTAACGAAAGAATTTAATACGACAGATGTCTATAATCTTGAGTATTATCAACTCAGTTATTTGGCTTAAGATCTAATTATGCAAGCATTATTAATAGATTCATCAATTTATATCTTTAAAAGTTACTTCTCATTGCCTGAAAAATGGCATGCCGCAGACAGCCAACACCCCACACATGCAGTCTATGGTTTTACTAACTTTTTACTCGACTTGCTAAAAAAACAACAGCCCACTTATATATTCTGTGCCTTTGATGAAAGTCTGCAAACAGGGTTTCGTCACCAGCTGTGCCCCAATTACAAAATCAATCGCGAATTGCCCGATGAGGCCTTAGCCTTTCAGCTTAATGCCTGTCGACAGCTGTGTCGCGTATTGGGTATTACAGAAATGGCATCCCATCAATATGAGGCAGATGATCTTTTGGGCGCTATGGCTTCAGAGGTAAGAAAGGCAGGTATACAACCAGTAATTATTAGCCGCGACAAAGATTTGACACAAATTATTCAAGAGGGCGATTTATATTGGGATATTGGTAAGTCACAGCCCAAAGATTATAAACAGCTAGAATCTGACCTTGGGGTGGGCTGTTATCAGATGGCCGATTATTTGGCACTGGTAGGTGATACCAGCGATAGTATTGCTGGTGTTCCCGGTGTGGGGCCTAAAACTGCTCGTGAGTTGCTATCTTGGATGCCATCCCTAGAGCATATTATTGAAAACAGCGATCAGCTGGGTGATTTACCGATTCGCGGTGCCGCCAAGCTAAGTGATAAGATAGTCGATAACCAAGAGCAGCTTATGTTGTCGCGTCAGCTTGCCACCATTGTGACCGATATCGATAACATACCTAGCTGCGATAAAATACAGTGGCAGGGGGTTTATCAGGATGCATTTACCCTATTTGCCGATGAAATGGGTTTTGCTGAAGTATTTAATAGTCGTTCTGCTCAACTGAGACAAAGACAGCCCCAAGGCGTATTTTCAAGCTAAACAAACTATAAAAGGTTCCAATGGATAATCCGCGCATTATTGCCGATCAAAATATGCCCCATGTCGAGTCTTACTTTGGTCACTTAGGCGAGGTAAAGCTGATGGCTGGGCGTGAGATTGATCGGCAGGCAATCCAAGGGGCTGAAATTTTATTAGTGCGCTCGGTGACGCAGGTGAATCAAAGCCTGTTAGAAGGAAGTTCAGTACGCTTTGTCGGCTCAGCAACTGCCGGCACTGACCATATCGACCTCAATTATTTAAAGAAAAATAATATTCAATTTGCCTATGCCCCTGGCTGTAATGCTGAGGCCGTGGTGCAATATGCACTATCTGTTTTTAGTCGCCTAAAACCCCAATGGCTAAACAGCAAAGTCGGCATCATCGGCTGTGGCAATGTTGGGAGCAGGCTATATCAAAAGTTGGTTGCCTTGGGTGTGGATTGTCGCGTTTATGATCCATTTTTAAGCCCTAGTCAGATCCCTGATCTGGTATCTTTTAACGAGGTTTTAGATTGCGATATTATTTCTCTGCATACCCCATTAACTACCGATGGTGAATTCCCAACCTATCATCTGTTTAATCAACAGGTATTAAATGCGCTTAAGCCCAATACTCTGCTGATCAATGCGGGCAGGGGAGCAGTGATTGATAACCTAGCGCTTATTGAGCGATTAAAGCAATCAGATGGACTGCAGGTGGCGCTGGATGTCTGGGAGTCAGAACCACAGATTAATACCGAGTTATTGGATCTAGTGTCCTTGGCTACCCCGCATATCGCGGGGTATAGCGATGAGGGAAAAATACGTGGCACTAGCATGCTCTTCGAGGCACTCTGTACGTTGTATTTGGAAGGTGATCACAAGCAGCAAGCCAATATCTCGATACATGATAAACAAGTATCCCTAGATCCATCTGAAAAGACCTTAAATCAACTTTTGCTCGATTGTTATATGATCGACGCAGATGATCAGCGTATGCGTCAGAAGTTAAAACAGGGCGATATAGGGCAGGGCTTTGATGAGCTGCGAAAAACCTACCCACAACGCAGGGAATACAGTCATTTTAAGGTTTCTGCAGATACACAACTTAGTCGCCAGTTAAAAATACTCGGTTACACCACCGACTAGAGGCGGTTACTTGCGAATACTGTCTAAGAAGGTAGCTAATCGGGTCAAAGACTCTACTAGTTGAGCCTTATCCGGCAAAAATACAATACGTAAATGTTGGGTGTCATCTAAATTAAATGCCGAACCCTGAACCAACAGAACCCGTTGCTGTTTTAGAAAATCCAAAACTAACTGCTCATCATCTACTATTGGATACATGTCTGGATCCAGTTTTGGAAAAAGGTACATAGCCGATTTAGGCTTAACACAGCTAACCCCAGGAATACTGGTAAGCATATCGTAAGCCAAGTCTCGCTGTTCTAAAAGGCGTCCACCGGGAAGAATAAGGTCTTCAATACTCTGTCTGCCACCCAGCGCTGTTTGCACCGCCAACATAGCGGGCGCATTAGCACAGAGACGCATAGACGCCAGCATCTCCAAACCTTCACAGTAACTTTGTGCCTGTTTTTTAGTACCAGTCATCATCATCCAGCCCGACCTAAAGCCGGCTAGACGATAGGTTTTAGATAAACCATTAAAGGTGAGACACAGGGTTTTTTCTACTAAGCTGGCAAGGGGGATATGAACAGCATCATCATAGATAATACGATCATAAATTTCGTCGGCAAAAACCACTAGATTATGTTTTTCAGCTATAGCAACCAAGGCTTTAAGTGTTTTTTCTGAATACACGGCACCGGTAGGGTTATTGGGATTAATAATCACAATACCTTTGGTTTTCGCGTTAATTTTAGATTCAATATCCTTTAAATCGGGTTGCCAGTCATCATCTTCATCACAACGATAGTGCACAGGAGAGCCGCCAGAAATAGAGACGGCAGCCGTCCATAAAGGATAATCTGGCGCGGGAATTAATATTTCATCATCGGTATTAAGTAATGCCTGCATAGCCATAACGATAAGCTCGCTAACGCCATTGCCCATAATAATATCGTCAACGGTAATGCCTTCGATACCCTGAGCTTGATAGCGTTGCATCACAGCCTTACGCGCAGGGAACAATCCTTTGCTGTGACAGTAGCCCTGAGCCTGTCGTAAATTCTGTACCACGTCTTGCATGATTTCATCGGGCGCATCAAAGCCAAAGGCACCTGGGTTGCCAATATTTAACTTAATAATGCTCTGACCCTGTTCTTCAAGCCAATTAGCATGATCCAATACGGGGCCGCGAATGTCGTAGCAAACGCCATTTAATTTGTCAGATTTTACAAACT
>JAYQEC010000025.1:0-15834 GCA_038138645.1 Porticoccaceae bacterium
ATCTTTTTACTTTCAATCCAATCGTCGACCTTGTTACTATTCTTGCAGGAAATTTGTTGCATGATTATGCGTCACTGGGGCGCTAGTCTGTATAATTAGGTTTTTATTTAGGTTTCTAAAGATTATGGATTATTTTCAGCGAATTGGATTGCTTAGCAGTATAGATGCTGAGGAGGTTAAGCAGTCGATTCAAAAGCTTGAAACGTTTCTGCAAGCTCAGGGGCGCGATGTTATCTATGAACAAAGAACTGCTGAGCTAGTGGGTTGGAAAGTTGAAAAATCCCTAGTAATTAATGAATTTTTAGCTTCAATCGATTTAGTTGTAGTGATTGGTGGTGATGGCAGCATTCTGAGTGCTTGCCGAAAAATTGCCTCTAGCAACATCCCCTTATTGGGAATAAACCTAGGACGATTGGGCTTCTTAACCGATATTACTCCAGATGAAATAGAATCGCGTGTAGCTCCCGTTTTAGCGGGAGAATTTAAGCAAACCGAACGTTTTATGCTGAGCACCAGTATTACACGAAATGGTCAAGAAATTGGTGCTGGCACCGCATTAAATGATGTTGTTCTTCACCCGGGTATGTCGGTTCGTATGATGGAATTTGAACTCTATGTCGATGGTGAGTTTGTATATAGCCAGCGCTCTGATGGTCTTATCGTGGCAACACCAACAGGTTCTACCGCTTATGCATTGTCAGCGGGTGGCCCGCTTATTTGTCCCGAGATTGATGCTTTAGTCTGTGTGCCGCTTAATCCCCATACACTGAGTAGCCGACCTATTGTGCTGCATGGTGACTCAGAAATAGAAATAAGAGTAAATTCAAAGCATGAACTTCATCCATCGGTAACCTGTGATGGACAGGATGATTTAATAACCGAGCCCGGTGATATTATTCGCATTAAAAAACATCAGCATATTATTTCGCTAATTCATCCAAAGGATAATAATTTCTACAAAGTATCGCGATCTAAGTTGGGCTGGGGTAGTCGTTTGGGCGTAAAAAAAGAAAGATAGTGTTTACAGCCGCAGTTGCTGAGAAATTAAAAGTTATGAATCTTTGGAATAAAAGCAGTTGGGCTGCAGGAATAAAGGCTTACCCAATGGTTGCCCTAATTATGTTAGGCGCCATTTTGGGCGCGTTTGTAACAGAATTTAGCCCATCAATCACCCGAATTTTATTCTTTGCAGACCCTGAGAGCGGGCAATATTATCGTTTGCTTACGCCTGTTTTTCTTCATTTTGGGCTATTGCATTTGGTATTTAACAGTCTCTGGTTGAGTATTTTGGGTTCAAGAATTGAGTCAATAGAGGGCTCAATTCATCTTCTAATATTGATTGTTATCAGCGGTATCTGTTCAAACTTGGCCCAGTACTACTGGTCTAACTCAATTTATTTTGGTGGTCTTTCTGGAGTTATTTACGCACTTCTTGGTTATATTTGGGTTAAAAGTAAAATTTCACCCGACAAATACCCAGCGTTGCCCAATGGGCTAATGGGGTTTATGGTGGGCTGGTTGCTGTTGTGTATGACAGGTATATTAGAGATTGCGGTGGGTATTGGAGTTGCCAATGCAGCTCACCTAGGCGGTCTAATTATTGGCTTATTAATTGGACTGGCGTTTGCTCTAATGGGCAAATCTAAAACAGGCTAAAAAATAAAAGCGAATCACTATGGATTTAAAACAGTTACTGGATAGTATTACGCCAGAAATTTACCAAAGATTACAGAAAGCTGTTGAGATTGGGAAATGGCCAGATGGTCGTGCCTTGACCGAAGAGCAGAAATCTCTCTGTATGCAGGCTATTATTGCCTATGATCAGCGCAATCCTGAAACCGAGCGAACGGGCTATGTTCCTCCTAAAAATTCTGCATGCGCACCCGAGGATAAACCCAAACCTATTAAGTGGAATCATTAATGTCTATTTCTGTAATTGGTCATTTGACTAAAATGCAGGTTGAGCTCGATCAACAGGTACAATATTTTTTACCGCTAGATGATCATCGCGAGCCACTTAATGCTTTGCTAGGCAAACAAATTCGGTTGGAATATTTGGGTGATATTCACTGTATTCATTGTGGACGACGCTCAAAAAAAAGCTTTAATCAAGGATACTGTTACCCCTGTTTTACCAAATTACCTCAGTGCGATACTTGCATTATGAGCCCTGAAAAATGCCATTACGATCAGGGTACCTGCCGCGACCCTAGCTGGGGCGAAGAATATTGTTTTACCGATCACTATGTTTATTTGGCCAATAGTTCAGGAGTAAAGGTAGGTATTACCCGAGGCTCACAGGTACCCACGCGCTGGATTGATCAGGGAGCCACTCAGGCGATGCCAATTTTTCGGGTTAAATCGCGCTATCAAGCGGGCCTTATTGAGGACTGTTTGCGCGAGCATATTGCCGATAGAACGCATTGGCAAAAAATGCTTAAGGGTAATTCAGAACCAGTTGATTTGGAGCAAATTAGAGACTCAATTATTAGTCAGTCAGAGTCCGGTTTAAGCGCGATTGAACAAAAATTCGGCTTGTTAGCGATTCAGCGTCTCTATCATCAAAAAGTGGTTGAGATTAATTTTCCTGTATTGGAATTTCCAGAAAAAGTAAAAAGCTTAAACTTTGATAAACAACCTATAGTAGAAGGGGTTCTTCAAGGTATTAAAGGTCAGTATTTAATACTAGATACCGGCGTCATCAATATTAGAAAATTCACTGCATATAATGTGCAATTTTCCGCATAATTAAGGTTAAATACTGTGAAAGATGCAACCGCACAAACCATCTATCTTAAAGATTACCAAGTTCCTGAATTCCTCATTGATAAAACTCACTTGGTTTTTGATCTAAATGATGAATTCTGCCGAGTAAGTAGTTCGTTAAGTATTCGTCGCAATCCAGAAAGTCAGTCGAGTTCATCGCCCTTATTCTTGCACGGTGGTGCCGAGTTAGAATTACAGAAAATTGAAATTGATTCTGCTGTTATTTCGGAGACTGACTATCAAAGAACAGCAGAGGGTTTAATCATTGATCAGGTGCCAGATAACTGCGTGATCAATATTGAGGTGCTTATTAAGCCGCATCTTAATACTACGATGATGGGGTTATATAAATCCCGCACCATGTATTGCACTCAGTGTGAAGCCGAGGGTTTTAGAAATATCACTTTCTACCTAGACCGCCCCGATGTGATGTCAGAATTCACCACCAAGATAATTGCTGATAAACAGCAATTCCCCATTTTACTGTCTAATGGTAATCCAATTGATCAGGGTGATATAGAAAATGGGCGGCATTTTGCCACTTGGCATGATCCTTTTAAAAAGCCAGCCTACCTTTTTGCACTAGTCGCTGGTGATCTCAGTGTAGTTGAGGACAGCTTTACCACTTGCACTAATCGCAACATATTGCTGCAAATTTTTGTTGAAGAAAAAGACCTTAATAAATGCGATCACGCCATGTTATCGCTAAAAAATTCCATGCGCTGGGATGAGCAAACCTATGGTCGAGAATATGATCTCGATCGTTTTATGATCGTTGCAGTTGATGACTTCAATATGGGGGCTATGGAAAATAAAGGACTGAATATCTTTAATACCTCAGCCGTATTAGCTAATCCCAAAACCACTACAGATGCCGCCTTTCAAAGGGTTGAAGGTATTGTTGCCCATGAGTATTTTCATAACTGGTCAGGTAATCGAGTTACCTGCAGGGATTGGTTTCAGTTAAGCCTAAAAGAGGGCTTTACCGTCTATCGTGACAGTCAGTTTTCTGCGGATATGAATTCACCAGTAGTTAAACGTATTGAGGATGTGGTTTATTTGCGCACTCACCAGTTTGCCGAAGATGCCGGCCCCATGTCGCACCCAGTTCAGCCCGATGCCTATATGGAAATCAACAACTTTTATACCCTAACTGTGTATGAAAAAGGCGCAGAAGTAGTGGGTATGATTCATAGTCTTCTAGGCGATGAAAAATTTAGGCAGGGCAGTGATCTGTATTTTTCTCGTCACGATGGACAGGCAGTGACCATTGAAGAATTTGTTGGCGCGATGGAAGAGGTTAGTGGTCAAGACCTAAAGCAATTCCGCCGCTGGTATAAACAATCTGGAACCCCAGTGATCGATGTCACTAGCCACTATGATCCTGAGGCTAAAACCTATAGCTTAACTTTTGAGCAAAGCTGTCCTGCGACTCCGGGTCAAAGCCAGAAAAAGCCCTTTGTGATTCCCATTAAATTTGGTTTGGTAGGGGCTGACGGACAGGATTTGCCACTTAATAATCAGGGTGATCAAAGTATGGTGTTCTCCCTTTATGAAACCAGTCAAACACTGGTATTTGAAAATCTACAACAGCCTCCGGTGCCATCATTATTACGAGGTTTTTCAGCGCCGGTAAAACTTAATTACAACTATTCAAGTGATCAGCTAGCGCATTTAATGGCCAATGATTCCGATGGCTTTAACCGTTGGGATGCAGGCCAAAAGTTAAGCCTTCAGGTGCTTAATAAACTTATTGAAGACGCCAAAGCCGAGCGTGAATTGGTGATGGATCAGCAATTAATTAAAGTCTTTAAATCCCTGCTATCTGATCATAGTTTAGATCCAGCAATGGTCAATCTGATGCTGCAGTTGCCCAGTGAAGCACAGCTACATGAGCAAGCGGAAATAATTTACGTAGAAGCAATCCATCGCGCTCGACAATTTGCAAGGCAATCTATAGCTACTGCGCTTGAACAGCAATTGGTTAGTACCTACCAACGGTTAACCGAAACCCAAGACTATGCGCCAGAAGCAAATCAAATAGGGCGGCGTGCACTTCGCAACTGTGTATTGGGTTATTTAATGAAAGTTAAAACAGTGGGCCCAGAATTAGCTTGGCAACAGTTTAATAACGCCAGCAATATGACCGATAAAGCAGCCGCTCTCAGCGCTTTGGTTAACTGTGAAACGGCACAGAATTATGCAACTCAAGCGCTAAAAGCCTTTGAACAAGACTATTGCGATGAAACCTTGGCGATGAATTTATGGTTGCAGGTCCAAGCCACCAGTCAATTACCCGAAGGTCTCGAAAGGGTACAGGCACTGATGGAGCATTCAGCGTTTAATATCAATAATCCCAATAAAGCCAGAAGTCTATTAGGTGCGTTCTGTAGTGCCAACCCCATTAACTTTCATAACAAAGAGGGTTCAGGCTATGAATTTTTACAGCAGCAGATTATTGCTCTTAATGCTTTAAATCCACAGGTGGCCGCGCGATTGGTTACGCCATTAACTCGATGGAAAAAGCTGCCCGAGCCCAATCGTCAACTGATGCGCGATGCCCTACAGCAAATTGCTAACCATAAAGGTCTGGTCAAGGATATTCAGGAAATCGTGACTAAGTCACTGTAATCAGTGAGGCAATCTAAATTAAGCCGCTTTATTTTGGATAGAGCGGCTTTAGTTCTTTTCGCGCTGAATGGTTTGGCGTTTTAACGGGAACAAACTGCCTAAGTGCCTTGATAATAGATTGACAATCCACCTTAGCATCTTTACCGCTATCCGCTTTAAATAGGCTCTGATCCAATTGATTAAACTGTTGTTTTAATTCTGAGTTGGCCATTAGATCTGCCAGTTGATTAAGCGATCTTGGTGGCTGTTGCGAAAACACCTCAGCACCCCAGTGTATGATACTGTCGCGCATTTCTGCTAAGCGATTATCTGCAGCCAGTTTTTCAATCTTTTTGAGCAATTGTTTCGCTGTAATTGCTGGTTCCGTTTCTACCCTTTGTTTTACAGCAATTGGTTTCTTGCGCCAGTAAAAAAGCGCAACTAATAAAGCGATTAATAGCGCATTTAATCCCAGTGACCAACGAGTAATAGCTGGTATTTCGCCCTTATTACCTGAATTAATAACTGCAGGTGGATTGATAGTTGGCTGTTTATTGGTAATGGGATTAACTGTATTGCCAGCAACTACATTAAAGGTTTTTGACGGTAGGCGACTGGTTTGCATGCGATTATTTACCGTATCCCACCATTCAATCTCAATGGCAGGAATAGTTATCTGACCAGCTTGGTTGGGGACAATAGCCACGCTCTCGGTGCGAACGCCTAGAATACCCCGATTGGTTTGCTTATCTTCTAATGTTGGTTGATCTGGATAAAGCTTAAGTTGATTATTTTGCAAACTCGGTAATGGCTGAATCTGCGCAGCGCTTAGCCCTAAGGCACTAATAGTAATGGTTCGGGTAATAGGTTCCCCAGCAGTTAATGTATTTGAATTATCACTCCATGATTGCTCTATCCTAACCTGACTGCTGGGCATCCATCGGCTAGCGCTAAGGTGTGCGGGAATGGGTGCGATATCTACTGTTTTTTCTTCCGTTAGCCTAATAACGCGGTTACCCCTTGAGAAAAACCCACCAAATCCAGAATTACTGGTTTCAAATGCAGTAAATCGCTGGCTAGGAATTTTTAGCTTACCCACTGACTGGCCAAATAGGGCGAATTTAATTTCAATAATCGAGTAATTTTTTCCATTAATTCGCTTGTTGAAACGCTCTTCAGAAATTTGCTGAATAATTGCATCGGGAATTTCAAACTCCGAAATTGAAATATCCTGCAGTGGTACTGAATAATGAAGCCGATGGGTAAGGATAATTTGCTCTTGGATAAAAGCCATATCTTTATCCACAGTGGTTTCAATAAATACTGGTTGTCCGCTAGTAGCATTGGCGCTGGGGTCGGCAGGGCGGACATTAATAACAACTGCCTGACTGCGACTACCCATAAAGTTTAATGAAGGTATTGTGAGTTTTCCCTGTCGCTTGGGGATTAACAATATCTTCCAGTCAGTATAGGAAGTTGACTGACCATTAACCCAAGAATACTGCTGTTGACGGCTATTTGAGGCAATTGAAAAATCACGCTCAATACCACTAAAGTCAGGTTCGCCCGAGGGCGCTTTTCCCGAGTAACGAACAGTGAGCTGTAGGGTTTCATTCGTTTCTATTTGAGTGCGATCCACAGTTGAGCTTAGTGAAGCCCAGCTAGGGATTGCCACCAAAAATAATAAAATAAGGATGCTATTTTTAAATACTCTATTCATCTACCAACGCTCTTGCTGATTAGGTGGTGGTGGGCTTCGTTGCTCCGATGCCCGTTGCTGGGATTGATAACGAAACTTTTGTTTTAACAGGCCACCTGGATCATCAGGGACTCTGCGCAACCATTGTTGTAGCTCCATCTGCTGTTGTTCCTTAAGCAAATCTTCTTCAGACTGCTCTTCCTCTGATGGTTCTTCCTGAGACTGCTCTTGGTTAGATTGCGCCTTAGATTGTTCTTCCTGTTCTTGGTTAGCACTTTCGTCTTCTTCGCCAGTATTTTGCTGTTGTTCGCTATTCTGTTGATCATCTTCAGGTTGTTGCTGAGATTCGCCTTGTTGCTGTTCTTGATTTTGTGACTCGCCATTTTGATCCTGATCCTGTGGCTCGCCATTTTGATCTTGATTCTGTTGTTGCTGTTTAAGCTGTTCTACAAGCTGCCGGTTGGCAATTGCATCATCCATATCGGGGTGGATTTTAAGTGCTTGATCATAGGCATTAATAGCGCCATCAAGATCACCCGCTCGAGCGAGTGAATTACCTAGATTGTAAAAATCATCAGCGCTATTACCTTGACTAAACTGCTTTGCAGCTGCCTTATAGTCTTGGTTTTTATAGGCAGCACTGGCTTGCCACTGCGGGTTTTTAAATAGACCCTGCGCCGCCTCAGCGTCACCCTGTTGTAATGCTTTATAGCCCTGTTGATCATCGGTTAGCCACAGATCCTGCCAGATAGAGGCTTCGGTTGACGGTGATTTTAGGAGGTTAGGGGCTAAAATAATTACAAACACTACCCCTTTGCGAAAACTAGCTAATAATAGCGGTAGTACGAGCAAAATTAGCCAATAGCCATTGTCCTCCCATATATCAAAGCTTTGGTCGCCAATCTCTTTGGTTTCAGGAAAATCACTAGCAATCGCCTGTAATAGGTAGTCAATGTCTGAATCATCGGTAGTTAGCGTAGCGAATTTTCCTCTACCTAAAGCAGACAGCTGTCTAAGCGCAGTACTATCTAATTTAGGCAACAAAATACTGCCTGTTTGATCTTTAACAAAACCACCATTACCCATGGGGATAGGTGCGCCTTCTGAAGTACCTATACCAAGTATATGCAGGCGTATATTGCGATTGTTAAGCTGTGAAGAAATATCACTAAAAGCCGACCTGCTAACACCATCAGTCAGAAGCAGGATGTCGGCTTGCTGATAACCAGCGTTATTAATAAGATCGATAGCCGCATCAATGCCATCCTCAGTATTACTGCCATACACCGGTAGTAAGGCAGGATGCAAGGTTGGAATAAGACTGATAATCGTATTGCCATCTTCGGTTAGTGGAGAAACAGTAAATGCCTCACCGCCATAAACCACCAAACCGCTAAAACCCTGTTGGCGTTGCTTTAAGATATCAATCATTTTATATCTGGCTTTTATCAAACGGCTTGGTGTTACATCCTCAGCTAGCATTGAAGGCGATAAATCCAGCATAAGTACCAGAGCCGAATCTTCTTTATGAACCGGTTGTGGTAATTGATTCCAGCTCGGGCCAGCCAGAGCAAGACAAAACAATAACCAACAGCCAGCAACACCCAATATAAAGCCTTGGGTAAGCCGATTTTCATTGTGATTATCCGTTTGCATCAGAAAGGGCAATAGTTTGGGATTAATCACTTTGCTCCAGTTACCCGCCTGCCGAGCTAGTCGATTAATCATTAGTAAGCATAGCGCAGCAGGGACTATGCCTAATAGCCATAACGGACGAATAAAGTGGAAATCACTAAATGCTTCAAGCATAGGCGCTGCCTCGCTTACGAATCATAGTGATTAACAGAGAGCAGATAAAAGCTATGCCCAGTGGCCAGTGGAAAAGTGAAAGAGTGGGGCGAATCATCTCCGCCTCTTGATCAACGGGTTCCAGTCGATTCAGCTCTTGATAAATTTCCGCTAATTCTTGTGGGTTTCGCGCTCTAAAAAATTGACCGCCGGTTGTAGTTGCAATAGTAGCCAATGTTTTTTCATCAAAACCACTGCTACCTCTCGCACCTACGCCAATAGTATAAATTTTGACTCCTGCGCGTTTAGCTAGCTGTGCAGCTTTTTCAGGGTCTAGTGCTCCTGCATTATTGGCGCCATCGGTTAGTAAAATAACCACACGATGATTTTCTGGTCGATCCTGCAACCGTTTAACCGCAAGCCCAATAGCGTCGCCAATAGCGGTGCCATTGCTGCCGGCAAAGCCCAGTTGAGCCTCATATAACAATGTCCGCAGGGTCTTTCTGTCAAAGGTCAGTGGTGTTTGTAGATAGGCCTGTTCGCCAAACAGTACTAGGCCTAAGCGGTCTCCCTCACGTTTTTCAACAAAATCCCCAACCACGGATTTAACCGCCATTAAACGATTGACTGTCTGTCCACCAATGCGCATATCTCGCTGTCGCATACTGGGAGAAATATCCACAGCCAGTAATAGATCCCTACCACTAGTAGGAAGTGCTACCGGCTCCCCAACCCAGATGGGTCGCGATAGTGCAAGCAGGGCACATAACCAACAGAGCCAAAGCAAGAGTTTTAATAGCTGCTGGATCCAGCGCGAGCCAACTGCAGATGATGATTGAGGCTTCGCGATAGCCATTAGGCTAGGAGCGCGTATAGCACTTATCCTGAGTTGAATCGGTTTTCGCCAATACCTGTAGAGAACAGGCAATGGTATAAAGACAAATACCCATGGCCATAGCAGACTAAGCATGAGCAATATCCTTGAGATTTACAGTTAGAGGATGATGCTTAATCCAATGGATACCCGAGCTTAGCAACTGATCAACCAGTTTAGCCGGTACCTCGGCATGTTTAGCATAAAATAGATTTTCCCAATCAGTAGGTAGCTGTTCAAAACCTGCTTTTGGACAGGTTTGCTTTAAAAAAGCGATAAACTCAGCCTGATTATAGCTGCTCAAATTAAGCTCAGGATAAGCACTTGCCGCCACACGTTTTAGTAGAGCCAACAAGGCAGTGATTCGATCATGTTGACTGTTGTTAGGCAATTGCTTGATATCTAGCAAAGCCTGACGCCGATAAGTCAGTAATTGATAACGTTGCCAGAAAAAATAACTTAGATAGATTATGCCAACAACCAATGTAGCGCCCAAGATCCACCATCCTGGCGCCAAGGGCCACCAAGAAACCGCCTCGGGTAAATGAATATCTCTTAATTGTGCAAGCGGATCGCTGGTATTCACAGTAGAGTCCTAACTATTCTTATTATGAATGAAAACGACGTTTGCCATAGGCCTTCGCCAGTGTTCGCATAATCGGATTACTGGTATCAAAAGCTAGCAAGCCTGCATAAAGCTGCTCGCTTAGTTTGCGCAAATAGTCTTCGCGTTGAGTATAGCGGTCAGCAAAATTATCGCGTAAATTTTGATCTCCAGTATTCAGCAGCGCCTGCTGTTCACCATTGCTAACTGCATACAGTGCGGGTTCTGGAAGCTGTTGCTCAAGACTGTCATACACCTGACAAAAATTAACATTACAATGTTTAGCCAACGCAAATAAATGCGGTTCACATTGTGTTTCAAGATCATAAAAGTCACTAATAATAAATACCGTGCTCCCTGGAAGCACAACTCGTCTCGATTCTTCAAGTACAGTGGCTAAGTCATATTGGTCCTGTTGGGCTGTTAGCAGTGCTTCACTGTATTTTTGTAATCCGTGAATCAGTTGTAGTGCATTGTGATGACTGCGTTTTGGTTTAATTTCTAACTGCTGCTGTGCACCAAAAATTAGGCCGCCAACGCGATCGTTAATGCCCAGTCCCGCCCATGCCAGCGCCGCCGCAATTTCGCAGGCAACCACCGATTTTAATCGCTGGCTACCAAAAAACATCGGGCTGCGAAGGTCAGTAATAATTAAAATCGGTCGTTCGCGTTCTTCAATAAACACTTTGGTATGGGGTTTTTGCGTACGGGCAGTCACTCGCCAATCAATGCTGCGAACATCATCACCGGGTTGATAAAGTCTAACCTGATCAAAATCCATACCTCGACCACGAAACTGTGATCTATGGCCACCGGCAAGCATCTGTTTAGCTTGCATTTTAGGAAAGCCAGACAGTTCTCGAGCAGCATAGCGCAACTGGATCAGTTGATGGCTGTGGGCTATGGCCGGATTTAGATTTTCACCCTTTAAGTCTTGCATAAGTTTAGGCGGATGGAACAGAGGCTAATAAGCTATCGATAACCTGATTGGCGCTAATTCCCGCGGCCTCCGCTTCAAAGCTAAGAATCAGTCGATGGCGAAGCACATCATGGGCTACGGCACGAATATCATCGGGCGTCACAAAATCGCGGCCATCCAGCCATGCTACTGCTCGACTACAGCGATCTAAAGCGATGGTCGCCCTTGGGCTCGCGCCATAATCCAGCCAATTGGCAAGGTCACCGCCGTAAGCTTGCGTGTTGCGTGTGGCGAGAATAATCTGCACCAGATACTCTTCAACCGCCTGATCCATATGAACAGCAAGAACCTGTTGTCGAGCATCCATAATGGTTTTTTGTGAAACGATTTCAAAATCATGCGACTGCTCACCTGTCGCTTCTGCTCTTGATAGCTGTAAGATAGTTTTCTCACTATCTGGCGTAGGATAATCAACCATTACATGCATTAAGAAGCGGTCCATCTGTGCCTCAGGCAAGGGGTATGTGCCTTCCTGCTCAATCGGATTCTGTGTCGCCATAACCAAAAAAAGGTCAGGTAGTGGATAACTTTTTTTGCCTACTGAAATTTGCCGTTCAGCCATCGCCTCAAGTAGGGCAGACTGAACCTTGGCTGGGGCGCGGTTGATTTCATCTGCTAAGACCAAGTTGTGAAATAAAGGCCCTGCTTGGAATTCAAACACACCCTGTTCAGGTCGGTAGATATCACTGCCGGTAATATCAGAGGGCAGTAAATCAGGGGTAAACTGAACACGATGAAAGTCGGCATCTAATCCTTCGGATGCCGTTTTGATCGCCTTGGTTTTGGCAAGGCCTGGCGCGCCCTCAACTAAAAGGTGTCCATCGGCTAAAATGGCAATAATTAATCGTTCAATAAGCTGTTCTTGGCCCACAATTCGGCTATTAAGCCAAGCTTTAAGGCTATCTATGATTTGATGCAAGTTGAACCTCTATACAAATTTCTATGGTTAAAAAATTAATGGGTGATTTTAGTAAGTCTCCTCACAAGACTCAATTGCAACCGCTAAAAAATTAATATTTTTAGCAGCTGCACATCAAATTATAGATAAAAAAACTATTTAAAGATTAGTGACCTTTTGTTGCATGGTAGCCTGGCTAAAGCCATCCCAGTAGTCAGCTCGTCCCTGTCGCCAGCCAGTACACCACTGAAAGCCAAGGTTTGATTCAGTTGAATAGGGGCAGGATGAAATTGATCGTTCTTTAATAGCCGCTTGATAGCCGCGAAGGAATGCACGATGAGTAAGATCTTTTTTGTGTTTTTTCATTGAAGTCTCCAGTCTTTTGTCAGCGTCAAGACAGTTGAAAATAAACTTATTCGATAGTTTTTCAACAATCAGGGTGCAAAGAGATATAGAATGTCGGCCTGATAAAAGATTGGCAGGTCGGAGTCTCTAAAAGTGCTCCCTTATTACAGTCTTTGACAGTATTTTTATTATTAAGTTCGACAATTTTTTAGGATGCGATCAAGTTGCCTTTAACAACTGAAAAACTAGATTGGTTAGCAACCTGTCCCAAAGGAATGGAGCAGCTTTTATCTGATGAGCTTCTTGCGCTTGGCGCTGAAGAGGTAAAGCAGACCGTAGCTGCTGTGCATTTCCAAGGCGAGCTAGAGATAGCTTACAACGCCTGTCTTTGGTCACGCATAGCCAATCGTGTACTAAAGCCGTTGGCAAGTTTTAAACTTGATACAGTTGAAGATCTGTATAAAAACGCTGTCGAGATACCTTGGGAAGACCATCTTCTAGCACAAAACAGCATTGCCATTGACTTTGTCGGCACATCCAAACTTATTGACAATAGTATGTACGGCGCACAGCTATTAAAAGATTCTATTGTCGATCGTATTAGACGCATAGAGGGCGGAAGGCCCAGTGTTGATGCAAAGTCACCAGATATTCGTATCCAAGCCCGTCTTCATAAAGGTCAGATTGCAGTATCTCTAGATATTTCCGGCGAAAGTCTGCACAGACGAGGCTATAGAACAGGTCAGGGTAGTGCACCACTAAAAGAGAACCTTGCCTGTGCCATATTGTTGCGATCGGGTTGGCCCGCTATCGCTAAACAGGGCGGTGCACTTATCGACCCCATGTGTGGTAGTGGTACGCTTTTAATTGAGGCTGCCTTAATGGCGGCTGATATTGCGCCTGCATTAAAACGCGAGACCTTTGGTTTTACCCATTGGCTGCAACATGATCCGACTCTATGGGCAAAAATCTTAGCTGATGCTGAGGAAAGAAAAACCAAAGGCTTAGAGAATTTTGATTTAGATATTCGTGGTTATGATGGCAATAGTCGAGTTTTAGAAGTCACCGTAGCCAATATTGAAAATGCTGGTCTCGATGAGCATATTCGAATAGCCCATAAGCCCTTAGATCAATTTGGTAAGGCAACCGCTGAAACCGGTTTGCTAGTAACTAATCCACCCTATGGTGCGCGAATGGGTGAGGTGGAGCAATTGGTTCCGCTGTATCAGAAATTGGGTGTGGTGCTGCAAAAGAACTTTACTGATTGGCGAGCGGCTGTTTATACCGGCAATCTTGATTTGGCGCGTGAATTAGATTTGTCGCCAAGTAAGCAATACAGTCTGTTGAATGGATCCATTGCCTGTAAGGTCTTGGTTTTTGACAATATGCAGTCAAAATCTGAGCAAATTGCAGAGCGACTAAGTAAACCAGCGCCAGTTCAGCCGCTTTCTGATGAAGCAAAGATGCTATTTAACCGACTGCAAAAGAATCATAGACGACTCAAAGGTTGGCTCAAGAAATCTGCGGTTAGCTGTTACCGTCTATACGATGCGGATATACCTGAATATTCGGCGGCGATTGATATCTATGAGCAATCTATCTATGTTCAGGAATATGCCGCCCCTAGTTCCATAGACAGCCGCGTGGCTGCGCAGCGTTTTGAAACAATCAAGCGTGCTGTTAAAGAATTTGCGGGTGATAAATATCAGAAAGTTTATTACAAGGAGCGTCGTCGCCAGAAGGGTGACTCTCAGTATCAGCGATTAAATGATCAATCATCAGAAAGTATTGTGGTAAATGAGGGCAGGGCGCGCTTTGAAGTTAATCTAAGTGATTATTTGGATACAGGCTTATTCCTCGATCATAGACCTGTGCGCTCGCTTCTGGGCGAGTTAGCTTCGGGTAAGTCATTGCTAAATCTATTCTGTTACACAGCTACAGCCAGCGTACAGGCAGCCTTAGCTGGTGCCAAAAGTTCATTAAGCGTGGATATGTCCAATACTTATTTAGATTGGGCTAGGCGCAATTATGAGCTAAATAGTCTAAGTCTGGCTAAGCATCAGTTATTGCGCGCTGACTGTCTCAAGTGGCTTGAGGATGATTCGCAAACCTTTGATGTGATCTTTTTAGATCCGCCAACATTTTCCAACTCAAAGAAAATGGAATCTGTATTGGATATTCAGCGCGATCACCCTGAGCTAATCCGCAAGGCTATGGCTAAGTTAAATCCTAATGGAACCCTACTGTTCTCAAATAATTTCCGCAAATTTAAATTGGATGAGTTAATTTCGCGACAATTTAACTGTGAAAATATTACTCCGCAAACATTGGATGCTGATTTCGAGCGTAATCAACGTATTCATAATGTTTGGTTAATCACCAAGCGAAGTTCATTTGGTTAATAAAAGTGGATAAGAAAATTACCCTAATAAGTGGCCCAAATTGTCACCTTTGTGATCAGGCAAAAGAAATGCTTGCTCCGCTATTGGACGCTAAAAATATCCAATTAAATGAGTTAAATGTGAGGAATGATGCTACGCTTTTTGAGCAATATGGTCTGCGTATTCCAGTGGTTATTTTTGAGGATGGCAGTGAAAAAGGTTGGCCGTTTACCGCTGCTCAGATCGCCAGAATGATAAATTAAAATAATATTTATCAATAATTTACCATTAATATCTATAAATTACTTTAAAAATTTATTTAGGTAAGAATCTAGCGCATTAGCAAAATCCATTCTATCTCTTTGGCTTAGCGGTGGGGGACCGCCACCGACTTCCACGCCACTGGATCGCATAGAGTCCATAAAGTCCCGCATATTCAGTCGAGCGCGAATATTTGAGGTGGTATAAAGTTCGCCTCGCGGATTAAGCGCCTTGGCTTGTTTTTCGATCACTTCAGCAGCCAATGGAATATCCGCTGTAATCACTAAATCATCTTTTTCGACTAAACTAACTATATGGTTATCGGCTTCATCAAAGCCCGAACTTACACAAATCGATCGCACCGTGGGAATTCTTGGAGTATTTAGTGGTTGATTGGCTACCAAAATAACTTCGATGCCCGTGCGTTGTGAAACGCGATAGAGGATATCTTTAATTACAACAGGGCAGGCATCGGCATCAACGTAAATTTTCAATGGTTTTGTTCCTATTAGGGTGCTTTTGAATATTGTAACGGATATTTACTTAAATCAGCTAAAACAAGTACTTGTAAACCCTGCTAGAGCAGGTAAAATGCCGCGCTTAACTAAAATTATAATCATGTGGCCTCT